>JBAPYD010000771.1:0-1515 GCA_049284555.1 Chromatiaceae bacterium
CGCCTGGATGGCCGGGCTGCCCCAGATGCGCCGCCTGAGCCTCCTGATCGGCCGCAAGCTCGGCGCCAACACCCTCCTGCGCCTCTCCTTCGCAGATCCCGAGGCCATCAGCGCGGAGCGCATGGACCTGGCCCGGATCCACACCCGAACGGCCGGCTGGGACCTGGCCTGGGGTGAGCTGCTCGACCACTCACTCACCTCGCCCGTGGACGTGGGCGAGCGACTCTCGCGGGTGACCCAGCCGGTGCTCCTGATCACCGGGGATCAGGACCGGCTGGTCCCCCCGGGGGACACCCGGCGGGTGGCCGCCGCCCTGCCGAGGGCCGAGCTCGCGGTCCTGCCAGGCTGCGGCCACGTGCCTCATGAGGAGTGCACTGCCGCCTTCCTGGACACGGTGAATCCCTGGCTCGACCGCCTGCCCTCCCCGCCCTGATCCGACGTGCCCGAGCGCCCCGCGCTCAGCCGGGTCTGGACTCCCTTGCCGTCCTTCGACATCCTTGGATACTTAGCCCGATCCGCTGGGCCCGTTCGTCATTGCCCCTCGCGTCAATATAGATTTACAGTACAAAGTGTACTTCAGATGGGACGGGGGGTCCCGCGGGCGCAAGGACCGTTGGAACCCCGGGGCAACCCGAACCCCTCGCCCCGCCCCGGATGATCGAGGCGCAACCCGCCCGGAGGACCCGCAGCATGCCCGTCGCCTTCCCCTTCTCCGCCATCGTCGGCCAGGACGAGATGAAGCTCGCCCTGCTGATCGGGGCCGTTGACCCCCGAATCGGCGGGGTCCTGGTGTTCGGCGATCGGGGGACGGGCAAATCGACCGCGGTGCGGGCCCTCGCGGCCCTGCTCCCCAAGATGCGTGCCGTGGTGGACTGCCGCTACGGCTGCGACCCGGAGGCGGAGCCGGAGGTCCTCTGCGGCGACTGCCGCGTCCGCAAGGCCAACGGGGGCCTGCGCTCCCGACAGGTGCCCGTGCCGGTGGTGGACCTGCCCCTGGGGGCCACCGAAGACCGGGTAATCGGGGCCCTGGACCTGGAGCTGGCCCTGACACGGGGCGAAAAGGCCTTCGAGCCCGGGCTGCTGGCCCGGGCCCACCGCGGCTTTCTCTACATCGACGAGGTGAACCTGCTGGAGGATCACCTGGTGGACGCCCTCCTGGACGTAGCCGCCTCGGGCGAAAATCTGGTGGAGCGGGAGGGGCTGAGCGTCCGCCACCCCGCGCGCTTCGTCCTCATCGGCAGCGGCAACCCGGAGGAGGGGGAGCTTCGGCCCCAGCTCCTCGACCGCTTCGGGCTCTCCGTGGAGGTGCGCACCCCCCAGGACCTGCCGACCCGGGTCCAGGTCGTGCGGCTGCGCGACGAGTTCGAGCGTGACCCGCCCGCCTTCCTGGAAAAATGGAAACGCAGGGACGGCAAGGTCCGCAAGCGCATCACAGGCGCCCAGGCCGCCCTGCCGGCGGTCGAGGTGCCGAACGAAACCCTGGAGCAGGCGGCGCGTCTCTGCATGGCCCTGGGC
>JBAPYD010000772.1:0-2379 GCA_049284555.1 Chromatiaceae bacterium
CACCGAGGACTGCATCGTCTCGCTCGGTGACGGCACCATCCAGCCGGATCCCTTGACCGGCACCGTGCTGATCAAGAACCTCGCCCCCGGCAAGTACGGCGTCCTTGTCGACCCCCCCGCAGGCCAGGGTTGGCAGCAGACCAGCACCATCGAAGGCACGAAGGTTATCGATGCCTGGGTCAAGGCCAACGAGCCGCCCTTCTTCGTCGAGTTCGGATTCCCAGGCCCTCACGTCTTCATGGGCTTCACCAAGGAGTACAGCAACCTGCCCACCGAGGGCGGAACCACGATCTCCGGCCTCATCACGGACATGCACATGTCCCGGCCGCCGACCTTCCAGTTCTTCAGCGGCCGGCCCTTCCCGGCCTGCTGGGTGGCTCTGAACGAGGCCGGCGCGGCGCTCGGTGAGGCCTATTACGCGGCGCCCTGCGCCGGTGACAGCAGCTTCGAGATCCTCAACGTCCCGGACGGCTCCTACAGCCTGACCATCTGGGACTCCAACCTCGACGTCGTCATCGCGCAGCAGCCCGTCACGGTCTCGGGCGGCCTCTGCAACGGCGGCGACTGCGCTCTCGGCGAGGTCGCGGTCTTCAACTGGTTCACCCGCCTGAACACCGCCGTCTTCGCCGACACCAACCAGAACGGATTCTGGGATGCCGATGAGGGCCCGGCACCGGCCGAGAGCGGTCCGGTGCAGCTGCGCTGGCGCGACGGCACTATTTACCAGGTCTTCGGCACCGACACCGAGGGCTTCGCCCCCTTCGACGAGGTCTTCCCCTTCTTCCACTGGCTGGTGGCCGAGGTGGGCTTCGGTCGCAACAAGATCACCGGCGCCACCTTCGTGGTCGATGCCGGCGGATTCGTCGACACCACGACCGACCAGTTTCCCGGATACGGCGAGCTGACGCCCCAGATCCAGCTCTGCACCCAGCCCCAGGTCGACGAAGGGCTGAATGGCTGCACGGTCGTTGGCGAGCCAATTACCAATAACCATACAGAGTGCGACACCGCGGACGGCGTCCTGTGCCGCACCGAGCTCGGTCCGGTCCTGACCCAGGCGACCCAGGGCTTCCTCGGCCAGACCAGCGTCATGCAGTTCGGCACGACGCCCTACCTCCAGAACAGCCTCGGGTTGGACCCGCCGCTCTTCCCGATCGAGTTCATCGGCGAGAACGGCGGTATCTCGGGCATGGTGCTCTATGCCACCACCCGCGCCGAGAATGACCCCGAGCTCGCCGTGGCCGAGGAATGGGAGCCCGGCGTCCCGCGGGTGCAGGTGGCCCTGTATGCCGACGGCGACATCGACAGCCTGGATCCGCCGGCATTCCCGCCGATCCTGTTCCCGAACGGCATGGCCGATATCGACTGGAACTACTACGGCGTGCAAGACCCGGACGACGGCGTGCCCGACGACGTCAATCTGAGCGGCGAGCTCGAGCTGGCGGACGTGGACAACTACCCGCAGGGCAACTTCCCCGGACCCGAGGACGTCGACCGCAACATCAATGGCATCTTCGACTTCGGCGACGCCATCGCCGTGACCTGGACCGACAGCTGGGACGATAGTCAGCCCACGGGCTGCCAGGGGCTGAACAACGTGGACGGCGTATCGGTCATCGATCCGCCAGTCACCGACGACCGCTGCTTCGATGGCCTGCGCAACTTCAACCAGGTTCGACCCGGGGTCTTCGACGGCGGCTGGGCCTTCAGCGCCTACGACGCCGCTGCCCTGAGCACCGCCGGCCGCGGCGACCTGGTGACCAAGCTCGACACCTTCTACGCCGACAGGATCGCCCTCGCCGGCAACACGGCGGCAGGCATCCCGAGGCTCCCCGACGAGTGGATGCTGCCCGGCCAGTACATCGTCGAGGCGGCCACGCCCCGCGGCTACAAGCTGATGCAGGAAGAGCACAAGAACGTGGACTTCGGCGACGAGTACGTGCCGTCCCTGCAGGCGTTCGCGCCAGTCTGCGTGGGCGATCTCGATCCGGTGCCCTACCTCCTGGCCATGGCCACCAAGGATGGCAGCGGTGACCCCGCGCAGATCATCCCCGGCATCGATCCGGCCGACGCACTGGTCGAGGGCTACACCTCGACGTCCGATCCGGTCTTCGAGACCCCGCTCTGCGACCGGAAGGCCATTCAGCTCGGTGCCGCTGACAACGCCGCGGCGGACTTCTTCGTCATGACCGACGTGCCCATCGCCGGCAACGTCTCCGGCGTGATCCTCAACGACCTGGCCAACGAGTTCAATCCGAACTCCCCGGCCTTCGGCGAGAAGTACTCGCCGCCCTTCGTCCCGGTCGGTTTCTACGACTGGGCCGGCGCCGAGGTGAACCGCGTCTATGGCGACCTGTACGGCCGCTTCAACGCCCTGCT
>JBAPYD010000773.1:0-9519 GCA_049284555.1 Chromatiaceae bacterium
TGGGAGGGCATGGCTCGCGGGACTCAGATGGCGGTGGGGATACGGGTGCAGAACCGAAACTGAAGCTGAGCCGGCGCCGTGCCCTGGGGGTCCGCCTCCGACCGGCGATCCCCGCGCCGGTCGTCCCAGCGAACGCTGATGGCGCAGTTGCCGCTGCCGCAGAAATTGAGCGCCGAGCTCCCGCAGTCCACCCGGGCGAAGTCCCCGGCGGCCGGCGGTGGAAGGCCCAGCGCGCAGAAGTCCCGTATCCAGCGGTCGACCGCGTTCGTGCCGCTCAGGGTCCCCTCGCAGTCGTCGAAGGCGATCGCGATCGACCCCCGGGACGCCTGTCCCAGGGGAAAGAACGACGCCGGATCGGCACGCAGCCGGTCCGCCACGTCCTGGGCCGCCAGCGTCGCCGTCGTCCGCAGCTCGGCGCTGTCGTTGGCCCGCATGCCGGTGATCTGCAGGGCGGCCAGTCCCAGCAGTCCAATGCTCAGAACCACCACCGCCACCAACACCTCGACCAGGGAGAAGCCCGCGGCAACCCGGGGGCGGCGCCCGGGTGCGCCGGTCCCTGCCGAACCGCCTGCGCCCACGCTTCGAGCGGACAGGGAGGACGTCAGGGACCTGGAGGGAAGTCTTTCCATAGCCAAAGGACCAACAGTCGCGCTCGTGGATTCGACGCCATTGCGGTCGCGTCGATCGACTCTGGGGGCGGACATCCTGGCTCCCCGCGACCTGAGCCAGAGCCACCGGCGTGCCAACTTGCACGCCCCGGAAGCGGACCGGGTGCCCGCGGCCGCGCTCACACCGGCGCTCACACGTCTGGGACGCCTATCAAAGAATAGCGCGTCTCATCCACCAATTTTCGTTGAAACGACGTGAGGTTGGCCGGGGCGTCGGCGCAGTGGGTCGGAACCTCCCGCTCGACCGGTCGGGAGCCCGCACGATCCCAGTGCCTTTGTTGCGCACCGGCGCCCGCGGGGACGCCCGCCCTGCGCTGACCCGTTTACTCCAAGGGCTCGGGTCGCGAGCCGATCAAACGCCTGGACAGCGGTTGATCGGTCCTGGGGGGAGCGGGGTGTCGGCCCCGGGCTTGTCCAGACCGGCACCGAGGTCCGGCGTATCTCGTCACTTGATCGCGGCCTCGATCAGGCCGCCCATGGGTGCCAGTGCCTTGCCGGCAGCGGCGTCCAGCCCGTGGCGCGTCGCCAGGTAATCGGGGTCGTTCCAGACGACGTGGGCCCGGTTCTGGTCGTCCTGCCAGACCAGGATCCTGAGCGGCAGGTCGATCCCCATGGTGGGGGCCGCGTCCATGAGCGGCGTGCCGACCTTGGGGTTGCCGACGATCAGGAGCACGGTGGGACGCAGCTCGAGCCCCGCGGAGGCGGCCTCGCGGCCATGATCGATGCGTGCGAAGACCTTGACGCCCTTGGCCTTGAGCGTGGACTCGATGCGCTCCACGGTCTCGGCAACCGGATACGCGCTCTCGCGGCTGATCAGACCGACCTCGTCCGAGGCGGCCGCGGATGCAAGCAGCGGTATCAGAAGCAAAAGGGCGATGGCAGTCCGACTTCTCATCCTCGGTCTCCTCCGGCAGGGTTTGCGGGGCCGGCGCGCGGCCTTGGCGCGCCGTTGGCCTCGGGACCGGGGCAGGCGCCAGCGCCCTTGCGGACCTCTCGCGACCCTCCCGGGGCCTCGGGGAGCTGGTCGGAACCCCAACCATTCAACGCACCGACCCGCTGGCCCGCCTTAACTGATCTCGGACGACTTCGCCGAGAACTGTTTCCCCCTTTTTCTGTTTTTCATTGACATTTGTCAATCCCGCACTTCACACGCCGTCGACTTTCTCGCACCGTTGGTTAGGCTTGACGGTGCCCGAAGTCCAAACCGGTGGACTTCGGAAGCAGCGGTGCGGGGAAGCCTAGCGCGCCCCGCCCGCCAGACCACCATTAATCCCAAGCAGGAGGATGGTTATGAACCGATGGAAGAGGAAGCAGTTGCCTCTCGTCCTGTCGGCGGCATTTGGTACGGCGGCGCTCACCGCTGCATCGGGCGCGTTCGCCGTTACCCAATACCTCAACGACTTCAACGCCCTCTATGGCACGAGCGGGACCGTGCTGGACAGCTGTCTCGTTTGTCACGTCAGCGCGAACGGGGGCAATCGCAACGACTACGGCAACGCCTTCGCGGTCGAGAACGCGACCGCCGTCAGCCCAACGGAGGCGCTGATCAACATCGAGCCGCAGGACTCGGACGGCGACACCATCATCAACATCGACGAGATCAACGCCCTGACCTTCCCGGGCGACTGCACGGATCCGGATCCGACGGCCTGCGGCGGCAACCCGGAACCACCCCCGGGGACCATCACCGAGGGTCCGACGCTCTTCGGCTGCTACAAATGGGACCAGTTCCCGAACGAGCGCTTCGCACTCAGCATCAAGCGCTACGGCAGCCTGGTCACCACCGAGCCGCGTAACGACTTCATCGAGTCTCAGCTCCAGACCAATCACGGTGTCCACGGCAAGCACGTGGGCGTCTGCGGCGCCGGCACGGTCGCCGCCGTGGGCGGAAGCTTCCTGAAGGCCAAGGACATCGGCTCCCGGATCGGTCTGCGCACGCTGGCCGTGCAGGGCGACGGCTCCATGGACGAGTGCCGCGAGATCGTCATCGATTGCTTCTCCGAGCAAGACGTTCAGGTCCCGACGGAGTTCGAGTGCCGCAGCCGCAACGAGTTCGACGTCTACCACGGCAAGTCCGAGCTGAAGCTCGTGGAGAACGCGGCGGACGATCCCCTGTGCAACGCCTTCGATGGCTACCCCCCCACACCTGCGGGCGACGGCAGCGCCAGCGGGCTACCGGACAAGGGGAAGAAGGACAAGGGAGACAAGGGGAAGAAGGACAAAAAGGGAAAGAAGGACTAGGGAGGTCGGCATGATGCTAACGAACAGTCACCATACACGGCCGCATCGCGATGCGATGCGCACCGCTGACTCCCTATACGGTACTCGGATCAGCCTTTGGAGGAGTGAATGATGCAACGTCTTCCAATCTTTAGACTGGCGGTTCTACCGCTACTTGGCGCCGGCGCGGTCCTGTTCAGCGCCGCCGCGCTCGCCGATGGCGCAACCAACGACACCATCGCCTGTTACAAGTGGGACCAGTTCCCGGATGAGCGGCTCAACCTGGGCGTCCGCAACGGAGGACCCCTCAGCTTCGCCGAGGAAGCGGGGCCGGCACAGCGAACCCACGGCGTACATGCCAAGCACGTCGGCGTCTGCGGCAGTGGCACCAATGGCGCCGTGGAGGGCGCCGTCGTCGTCGCGGCAACGACCGGCGCCCATATGGGCCTGCACACGATGGTCTCCAGGGGCGCCGAGGAGGGCAACCGTGACATCTGCCGCCCGGTCTTCCTCGATTGCTACTCCGACGAGGCCAGCCTGGTCCCCGAGACCTGGACCTGTCAGGCCCGCAACGAGTTCGGCGCCTACCACGGCGTATCCACGCTGACCCTGGTGGCCATCGACACGGCACCCGATGATCCCGTGTGCGGCGTGTTCGAGGACAAGGACACCTACGAGTCATCCAACAAGGGCCGTCGCCAGGTGGCCGCGAGCGGCACCGTGCAGCCGCGGGGGTCACGCTGATGACCGATCGTCCCGCGCAGCCCGCTGGTCTGGTCTCTCGATGGCCGACCGGCGCAGGTCCAATCGAATCCAGGAGGTGCGACTGATGAAACACACCACGAAGATACTGGTGTTGGTGGGCGCGGCCCTGCCGTTGATGCTCAATACGGCCGCGAATGTGGCGACGGCGGCCTTGGAGGAGGGGCAGGTCATCCAGGTGTGCTACGAGTGGGACGCCTACCCCGATGAGCGGCTGCGGGTCAGCATCCGCAAGCCGGCCCCGATCACCGAGACCGATCCGGCGCAGGTGGAGTGGGGACTCACGGGCAAGCACATCGGCGCCTGCGGGGAAGGTACTACGCCAATGGTACGCGGCACCATCATCGCGGACGAGGTCGAGGGTGTCGCCCACATGGGCATCTACACGATCGCCGTGCGCGGGAATGGTGACTCGGAGACCTGCAGGACGGTGAACTGGCGATGCTCGGCCCCATCGCCGGAACGCGCCCCGGATACCTGGTTTTGTGATTCCCGCAACGAGTTCGACGTCTACCACGGCAAGTCGACCCTCACCAAGGTCCCGGACCTGACGGCCGACCCGTTGTGCGGCGCATTCGAGGAGGGATTGTCGAGTCCGTCCGACGCAACTTCGAGCGGCACGGCCTTCTGATCCTGCCCAGCGCGTGAGCCCAAGCCCTGGTGAAGCGCTGATTCAGTGCGCTTCCCCTGCGGGGCCACGGAAGGCCCCAACCTCTCCAAGGGCGTCAAGCCCTTCGATCATGGCGCGTCACAGGACTCGCGCTTCTCGTTACACGAGCCGATCGATCCCTCGCGGCGCAAGGGAAGACCCGGCTCCCCCGCGAAAAAAAAGGGGCGCCGCCGGCGCCCCTTCTTCTTGACCTCGTGTGGACGAGGCCATCACACCGCGATCAGCCCTCGAGGTTGTCCAGGGCCTTCTGGAAGCGGTTGGCGTGGGAACGCTCGGCCTTGGCCAGGGTCTCGAACCAATCGGCAATCTCGTCGAAACCCTCGTCGCGGGCGGTCTTGGCCATGCCCGGGTACATGTCGGTGTACTCGTGGGTCTCACCGGCGATCGAGGCCTTCAGGTTGTCGGAGGTGCCGCCGATGGGCAGACCCGTCGCGGGATCGCCGACCGCCTCCAGGTACTCCAGGTGGCCGTGGGCATGGCCGGTCTCACCCTCGGCGGTGGAGCGGAAGACGGCCGCGACGTCGTTGTAGCCCTCCACGTCCGCCTTGCTGGCGAAGTACAGGTAGCGACGGTTGGCCTGGGACTCACCCGCGAAGGCCTCCTTAAGGCTGTTTTCGGTCTTGCTGCCCTTGAGCTCCATAATGATCTCCTCGGTAAACGCCTCGGTTGGAAGGGGTTGCTGTGTCAGCAGGGGAAAAGATAGGGATCGCGCGGCCGATTACGAAATTGTTTGTTCCAATGACGCCGATAGTCCATTTTTATGGGGAGGGCGCCCTCGGGTCGTCAAGGTAACGCACGCAGCGGAGCTCCGCCGCCCTGACCGCTTGGGAGACCACGTCGATCACAGCGGTGCGCGGGAAGCTTCGGCGCCAGGCGAGGGCGACGCGGCGCGAGGGAGGGTCGCTCGCGAACGGCCGCGCGCACAGGATGTTGCGTGAGAAGAAGGGGTCCTCGCTGCTCGCGGTGCAGGGCAGCACGGTGATCCCCACCCCGCTCGCCACCATGCAGCGGATCGTCTCCAGGGATCCGCCCTCGAACCGCCGTTGGAGGCCGCCGCTCGGGGTGTCGGTTTGCAGGCATCCGGGACAGGCCTTGAGGACCTGGTCGCGAAAACAGTGACCGGAGCCGAGCAGGAGGACATGCTCTCCAGCCAGCTCCTCGATGGGGATGCTGGCGCGTGCCTGCCAGGGGTGGCTGGTCGGCAGGAGGACCACGAAGCCCTCGTCGTACAGGGGCCGGGTAACGATGCCGGGCTCCTCGAAGGGCAAGGAGATGACGATCAGATCCAGCTCGCCGCGCTTGAGGCGCTCCGCCAGCACGGCGGTAAAATTCTCCTCGATCATGAGCGGCATGTCGGGGGCCCGCTCCGCCAGCAGGGGCACCAGGTGGGGCAGCAGATAGGGACCGACCGTATAGATGGCCCCCAAGCGTAGCGGACCCACCAGGGGGTCTTTGCCCTGGCGGGCGAGCCGTCGGATGCCCTCGGCCTCTTCCAGAACCCGCTGGGCCTGCTCTACGATTCGCTGGCCAACGGCCGTGATCGTCACCTCGCCGGGTCCGCGCTCGAAGAGGCTGATCCCGAGCTCGTCCTCCAGCTTGCGCACCGCCACCGACAGGGTGGGCTGGCTGACGAAGCAGGTTTCGGCGGCCCGCCCGAAGTGCCGCTCCCGGGCGACCGCAACCACGTAGCGCAATTCATTGAGTGTCATGGTCTATACACATGGGGACGCCAAGGGCCTGACCGCAGGGGGGCCGACGTGCCGGGACATCGACCACGGGGCCCGGCGGCCTCAGCGACCCTTGGCCCGACGCGCCCGGGTGCTCTGTGAACTGTCTCCGGGCAGTTGCCCCGGTGACCTGATAGAAAATTGCAACAATCCATCGCCGACCTCGGCGACCCAGATGCCACGGCTCCCAATGCCCCTTTGCCCATGACGCACCAAACCGAGAAGTCAGATGGAGCCAGTCCGGCGAACCCACTTGCGGCGGGAGACCGACCAGACCCCCAGCGCCTGGTGCAGATGACGGACCCGCACCTCTTCGCCGACCCCTCGGGGAGGCTCCTCGGCCTCAACACCAGGACCACCTTCGAGATGGTGCTTGCGCAGGTGCTCGACAGAGCGGCAGCCAACCGCACGGACGCCTTGGTGCTGACCGGTGACCTGGTCCACGATGGATCGCCCGAGGGCTATGCGTACCTTCGTCAAGTCCTGGACTCGACCGGCCTACCCTGCTACTGCATCCCTGGAAACCATGACCAACCGGAGCTCCTGGACCGATGGCTCGGCGCCGCGGCCGTGGGGCCCTTGGCCAGCCAGGGGCTGGGTCCCTGGAATCTGATCTTTCTCGACTCGACCATCCCCGGTGAGGATGGCGGGCGGCTCGGGCGCGCCCAGATCGAGGGAGTGGACAGGCTGCTTCGCGAGGACCCCGCCCCGACGCTGGTGCTGCTCCATCAGCACCCGGTGCCGGTCGGGAGCGTCTGGATGGACACCATGGACGTGAGAAACGGGCATGAGCTGCTCGCGGTCTGCGACCGCCACCCGAATGTCCGCGCCCTGGTCTTCGGACATATCCACCAGGAGTTCGCGGTCCAACGGGGCGACTACCAGATCCTCGGCACACCGTCCACCTGCGTTCAGTTCCTGCCGGGGAGCAGGGACTTCGCGATGGACACCCGCACCCCCGGCTACCGCGAGCTCCTGCTCCACCCGGAGGGGCGGCTGGAGACCGTCGTGCGGCGCCTGGAAGCCTATCCAGAGCCTTTCAGCCCGGACAACAGTGGGTACTGAGGGCCGACGCGGCGGGGCCGGCCGCCCCTCCGGCTCATCCCCCGGGGGGCTCCAGATCCACGGGTAGGAGGTCTCCGACATCGATGCCCTCCGCGCCGTGGACGAGCCGCACCGCCAGGGCCTCTACCCCGCCCTCGACCACCTCCAGGAGACGACGCCCGTAGGCCGGATCGATCTCCCAGGCCGGTCCCACCCGATCCGCCTCCGGCCGGTTCGCCGCGAACAGGATCACGCCGCGCAGGCCAAGCCGCACCGCCACGAGGAGCAGGTTGAGGTGCTTGAGGCCCCGCTCGCTCACCGCGTCGGGAAAGCGCAGACGATTCCCGTCGAGCAGGGTGACGTTCTTCACCTCGACCAGGGCATCCGGGCCTGGTCCCTCGGAGAGTCCGATGTCGAGCCGGCCCCGGGGGAGCCCGGCCGGCTCGAAGGACACCTCCCGACGCAGCCGCGGGTATCCCGCCAGGGGCCGGATGCGGCCCGCGGCGATGGCCTCCGCCACGACCGCATTGGGACGCGCGGTGTTGACACCGATCCAGCCCCCGCCCATGTCGACCCGCTCCAGGGTCCACTCGAGCTTGCGACTCGGGCTGTTGCTGTGACTGAGCTGCACCGGCGCGCCGGGCTCCCAGCACGTGGCCATGGAGCCGGTGTTGGGGCAATGGGCGACCACCACCCGTCCGTCCGCCAGGTCCACGTCCGCGAGGAAGCGCTGGTAGCGGCGGAGGATGCGCCCGTCGGTCAGGGGCGGCAGCAGCAGGGAAGACCCTCAGTCCACGGAGAAGTCGGAGAGCGGACGGTAGTCGAGGGGCTCGCAAGCGACCACCGTGACGGATGCCTGGGGTGGACCCACCCGCAGCCAGTCCTTGAGCTGCCCCACCGCCTGGGGATCCCCGCAGACCAGGACCTCCACCTGACCGTCGGGCAGATTGCGGGCGTAGCCCGTCACCCCCAACCGCACGGCCTGCTCCCGGGTGGAGGCCCGGAAAAACACACCCTGGACCCGCCCGCCCACCAGGCAGCGGAAGCAGACACGGTGGTCCCGTTGTGAATCATCCACGGCTCATCCCCCGGGCTTGGACCTGTCGTTGGTAAACCGGACGCGCCCCGGACCCATCATTTGCCGGCGGCCGCCTGGCGCTCACGCTTGTACTTCGCGAAGGGCAGCTCTCGGTAGCGCCCCTCGACCACGTACTCCCCCAGCCACAGGAATTCCTCCATGTCCCGCGTGGCGCCGATGTACTTGTTCACCAGGTTGCCATCCAGGTCGAAGAAGGCGAACACGGGGGTCGCCCGCACCCGGTGCTCCTTGAGGGCGAAGTCCTTCTGGGGCATGGGGTTCCCGCTGAAGTCCGTGATCTCGACGTCCCCCTCCACATCGACCGGGAAGATCAGGAAGTTCTCCTTGTAATAATCCTGGACCTGGGGCTGGTTGAGCACCGTAGTCTTCATTCGGTGACAGAACGGGCACTCGTCCATCTCGAACATCAGGAGGACGCCCTTCTTCCCCTCCTCCTTGGCCCGCTGGATCTCCTCCTGGAAGTCGCCGAAGGTCTGGTCGAAGAAGAACTGGCCGGGATCCCGCGGCTCCGCCGGTGCGCCACCAGCGGCCAGCACGAGCAGCAGGAGCAGGATCAGGTTGGAAGACTCGAAACGCGGCAACAGACGGGACATTGGATCGCTCTCCTCAAACCCAGTGCTCGGACGCGCCCAGCGCGGCCATGTTGGCGCGAGATTCTCGCGACATCGCGGGTCCGTTTCAACGTGGGGCCGATCAACAGGGATGTCACGGCTGGTAGACTTACGGGGATTTGGAGGTACCCCATGGCCGTGACCATCTACCACAATCCGCGCTGCAGCAAGTCGCGGGCGGCGCTCAAGCTGATCGAGGAGCGCGGAATCGAGCCCGAGGTGGTGCGCTATCTGGACGCACCGCCGGACGCATCGACCCTCGACGCGCTCCTCACGCTCCTGGGCCTGGAGCCCCGGGAGCTGATGCGCCGCAAGGAGCCCGAGTACCAGGCGCTGGGCCTGGGCGACCCCTCCCTGTCCCGGGAGGCATTGATCGCGGCCATGGTGAGCCACCCCCGCCTGATCGAGCGACCCATCGTCGTCAGGGACGGAAAGGCGATCCTCGGTCGCCCGCCCGAGCGGGTCCTGGATCTGCTGTAGGGGTCATACCGCCGTGAGCTACATCCTCGTCCTGTACTACAGTCGCTACGGGGCCACCGCCGAGATGGCCCGGCAGGTGGCCCGGGGGATCGAGTCGGTCCCGGGGATGGAGGCGCGCCTGCGCACCGTCCCGGCGGTCTCCACGGTCTGCGAGGCGGTGGAGGACAGCGTTCCACCCGCCGGCGCGCCCTACGCCACCCTGGAGGACCTGCGCCACTGCGCCGGGCTGGCCCTGGGC
>JBAPYD010000774.1:0-3301 GCA_049284555.1 Chromatiaceae bacterium
CAACTGGACCGTCTATTTCGGGGTCGCGGACTGCGACGGCACCCTCGAGACTGCCGGTCGCCTCGGCGGATCGATTCTCATGGGGCCCATGGAGGTCGAGAACGTGGGCCGGTTCGCGCACCTTCGGGATCCTCAGGGGGCGACCTTCGCGGTGATCCAGTTCGCTCATTGGACCTGATCCCGCGCCACGCAACGGACCCCCGCGGAACCGTTGGCTGACGCCGTCCCGGCCCCACTCGCCGAGGGTCCGCCCGAGCGGCTTCAACCCTTCCCGACTCGCCACTCTCCACTCGCCACGTAGCCTCAATGTCCGAGATCGCCCCGTACACTCCGGAGGGGCTGGAGCGCCAGCCCCTCGAGGTCTTCACGGAGAAGGCGTACCTGGACTACTCCATGTACGTCATCCTGGATCGTGCCCTGCCGCATTTGGGCGACGGCCTCAAGCCCGTGCAGCGGCGCATCCTCTACGCCATGTCCGAGCTCGGGCTGTCAGCGGCCGCCAAGTTCAAGAAGTCCGCCCGCACCGTGGGCGATGTGCTTGGCAAGTTCCATCCGCACGGCGACACCGCGTGCTACGAGGCCATGGTCCTCATGGCCCAGCCCTTCAGCTATCGGTATCCATTGATCGATGGTCAGGGCAACTGGGGCTCCCCGGACAACCCCAAGTCCTTCGCCGCGATGCGCTACACCGAGTCGCGCCTGACTCCTTACGCCGCGCTGCTGCTCTCGGAGCTGGATCAGGGCACGGTGGACTGGCAGCCGAACTTCGACGGCACCCTGGAGGAGCCCAAGATCCTCCCCGCACGGCTACCCAACCTGCTGCTCAACGGGGCCTCCGGCATTGCCGTTGGCATGGCGACGGATATCCCGTCCCACAACCTGCGGGAGGTGGCCCGGGCCTGCATCCACCTGCTGGATCATCCCGATGCGAGCGTCGAGGACCTGGTGGGGCATTGTCCGGGACCGGACTTTCCCACCGCCGGGGAGATCGTCACCCCCGCGGAGGAGCTGCTGCGTATCTATCGCACCGGCGGCGGAAGCCTGAGGCAGCGGGCCCGATACGAGCTGGAGCAGGGGGAGATCGTCATCACGGCGCTTCCCTACCAGGTCTCGGGCGAGCGGGTAATGGAGCAGATCGCGGCGCAGTTCAACGCCAAGAAGCTGCCCATGGTGGAGGACTTCAGGGACGAGTCGGACCATGAGTTCCCGACCCGATTAGTCCTGGTCCCGCGCTCCAACCGGGTGGACGTGGAGCGGCTCATGTCCCACCTCTTCGCCACCACGGACCTGGAGCGCAGCTACCGCGTCAATCTGAACGTCATCGCCACCAACGGGCGCCCCAGGGTCATGAATCTCAAGGAGATCCTGGCGGAGTGGCTGGACTTCCGGACCGCCACCGTTCGGCGCCGGTTGGAGCACCGGCTGGGCAAGGTCCTGGAGCGGCTGCACCTCTTGGAAGGCCTGCTGATCGCCTATCTGAATATCGACGAGGTGATCCGCATCATCCGCACCGAGGACGAGCCCAAGCCCGTGCTGATGGCTCGCTTCGGACTGACCGACGCCCAGGCGGAATACGTCCTCAATACCCGGCTGCGTCACCTCGCGCGGCTGGAGGAGATCAAGATCCGTACCGAGCAGCAGGAGCTGGCCGAGGAGCGGGATCGGATCCAGGGGATCCTGGGGGACGCGCGCCGGCTGCGACGCCTGATCCGGGAAGAGATTGCGGCAGACGCGGAGAAGTACGGCGACGCGCGCCGCTCCCCTTTGGTGGAGCGGGCGGTTGCCGCGGCCCTGGACGAGACCGAGGTGACGCCGAGCGAGCCCGTCACCGTCGTCCTCTCGGAGAAGGGCTGGGTACGGGCCGCCAAGGGCCACGACGTGGACGCCTCCACCCTGAGCTATCGGTCGGGGGACCGATTCCTCGCCGCGGCAAGGCTACGGAGCAACCAGACCGTCGTGTTCCTGGACAGCACCGGGCGCAGCTACTCGCTGCCGGCCCACAGCCTCCCGTCCGCCAGGGGCCAGGGAGAGCCCCTGACCGGCCGCCTCGATCCCCCGAAAGGGGCAAGCTTCGTGGCGGTGCTGGGGGATGGGGCGCAGACGCGGGTGGTCCTGGCCAGCGATGCGGGCTATGGTTTCATCGCCCGGCTAGAGGATCTGCATGCCAAGCCCAAGGCAGGAAAGGCCCTGCTGAGTCTGCCCGAGGGGGCCCGGGTGCTGCCGCCGGTCCCGGTCGCGGAGATGGAAGGCGGTCGGCTCGCCGCCGCCACCACCAGCGGGCATCTCCTGGTCTTTCCGCTCTCCGAGCTGCCTGAGCTGGCCCGTGGCAAGGGCAACAAGATCATCGGCATCCCGTCGGCCCGCGCCGCAAGCCGAGAGGAGCTGGTGGCGGCACTCGCCGTGGTCCCGCCCGGGGGGGCGCTCACCGTCCTCTCGGGCAGGCGCACCTTCACCCTCAAGCCCGCCGATCTGGACCTCTACGCGGGGGAACGGGGGCGCCGCGGGAGGGTCCTTCCGAGGGGCTTCCAGAAGGTGGATGGTCTGCAGCCCGCGTAGACCGAGTGCGGTAAGGGCTCCCTAACCCCGGGGCGCGGGAGGGCGGTGGAGCGCCCTTCGGACGTTCGCCCGACCGGGGGGCTCCGCTGATGCCCTGCTTCTGTCCTAGAATCTAGTCGCCGAAGGCCTATCTGCCAGGTCGGAGGCCCCGGCCCAGGGGTCGGCGCATGTCCCACGGCTGGCGCTCGGTCGAGCGCACAGCGAGCGGACGCTTCGAGCGTGTGGTGGGTTGCGAGCGCCGTTGAAAGGCCGGAGAGGGGCGGCGAGCCGGGTCGCGAGACCAAGGCAAGGAGAATATTAGAGCAGTAGCTGATTCTAAAACAGTTTGGGATTATCCTTTCCCTGGGAGTGATCTCCCATCATCTGATGTCCTTAGATCGAACGAGGAGGAAGATATGAAGAAGCTGTTGATCCTTGCTGCCGCTGCCGGTCTGGCTACCGCCGCGGCCATGCCAGCCAATGCCTTCTGGGGCTCCTGGGGCGGTGGTCCCTGGTACGGCGGCCCCTGGGGCGGTGGCCCCTGGTGGGGCGGCTACCCCGGCTACGGCTATGGCTGGGGCGGCTATCCCGGCTGGGGCGGCTGGGGCTCCCCCTACGGCGGTTGGGGCGGCTATCCGTACTACGGCGGCTATGGCTACGGCTATCCCTATGCCTACGCCCCCGTGGTAGCGGCCCCGGCGGCGCCCGCGGCGCCAGCCGCCACCGGCGCCAAATAGGCGAGGTGGGCCCGCGGGGAGGGGTGACC
>JBAPYD010000775.1:0-2509 GCA_049284555.1 Chromatiaceae bacterium
GTTGGAGTGCGTCCTCCATGCGTCGCGCCTCGGCTGCCCCGAGGGGGGTGCACAGGCCGAGGGCGCCCGTCTCGTCTCCCTGGTAGAGCCGCAGGCGTGTGGCCCATCCGAGGGCGAAGAGGTTCTCGGCGTCGGATTGGTAATTGGACAGGAAGGCGTCCAGGGCCTCGGCGGTTCGGCCCAGGTGGAACAGGGCCAGCGCGCGGTTGTTGCGCGCCGGCTGGACCTCCACTCCCTCCAGCCGGTGGATGGCGCCGGCGAAGTCCCTGCCCTCCAGGTGCAGCTTTCCGATGTCGAAGCGGACCATCACCTCGGGGCCGTTGCGGCTGCCGTCCGGCTGCACCAGCATGGCCTCCTTGAGGGCCGGGTCGATCGGGAAGCCGGGTGTCTCTCCCCCCAGCTCGCGCACCTTCCGGGCCGTGTCCTCGGCGAGCATCAGATGGCCTAGGACCGTCGCGAAGTGGAGCAGTGCCTCCTGGGCCGGAAGGCTGTTCGGCCGGTGCTCGGCCCAGGCGAAGGCGGCCAGCCCGGCGGCCCGTTCATACCCCGACTGATCCAGTGCCTCCACCAGGGTGCGGTGCAGCCCCCCGTGATCCGGGAAGCGCCGCAGCAGCGGCCTGATCCTGCCGATGGCCCCCCGGTAGTCCCCGTCCTCCAGCAGCCGATCGATGGCCCTGAGCTGGGCCGGCTCGGGCTGGGGCCTGGTCTTCGACTTGGGATTGGCGGGTTTTTTTGCTATGGGCCTGGGTGTCCTCCGAGGGTCGAGTCCGATCGGGCAAGATACACAAAGGTCGGCGAGGAGGCCTGTCTTTCGGCCCGCGGTCCAGTGGTGGCGACCCCCGCGAGTCTTTCAGGTAGGCTCGGCGCACACCGACGCGAGGGAGATTCGATCATGCAGATCCGTCCCGCCGGGCCCGAAGACCGGGCCGCAGTGCTGGCCGTCGAGGCCGCCGCCTTCAGCACGCCCGTCGAGGCGGAGCTGGTTGCTGACTTGCTGGACGACCCGTCCGCCGCCCCCGTCGTGAGCCTGCTGGCGGAGGCCGATGGGGTCGCGGTGGGCCATATCCTGTTCACGCGCGCCACCGTCACCGGCGAAGGGACGGCCCCTCGCGCGAGTATCCTGGCCCCATTGGCCGTGATCCCCGAGGTCCAGCGCCAAGGCGTGGGGCTGGCGCTGATCGAGGCCGGGATCGAGGCCCTGGGGGCACTCGACGTTTCGCTGGCCTTCGTCCTCGGTCATATCGGCTACTATCCCCGTGCCGGCTTCCGCCCGGCATTGCCGTTCGGGCTGGATCCGCCCTACGGGATCGATCCGGCGGTCTCCGATGCCTGGATGGTGCGCGAGATCCGCCCGGGCACGCTGGGGTCGGTGCGGGGCACGGTGCGGTGCGCCGATGCCTTGATGCACCCGGAGCTGTGGCGGGAGGATTAGAGCCGCCCCCATCGCCTCGGGGTGGCTTCCGCGATGCGCCATGGCGACTTGCCCCCACCATCTGGATGGCCCAGCATGACGGCCCGTCGCTTCGAGCCATCAGGCTGGAACCTCAGGCCCAACCCTCAGATCAGGAGCGCCTCATGACCCACATCGACCGTCTCCATCAGATCGCCCTCGGCCGTCGGCAGTTTCTGCTTGGCACGGCCGGCCTGGCCCTGGCGGCGGGCCTCGGCGGGATCTCGCCCCGCGCCTGGGCCCAGGACACGCCGACCGGGCCCTTCTCCCTGATGAAGCTGCCCTATCCCGAGAACGGTCTGGACCCCGTGATCTCCGCCAATACCATCGGCTTCCACTACGGCAAGCACCACCAGGGCTACGTGAATAACCTCAACAAGCTGGTCGCCGGCACGGAGCTCGCCGACATGCCGCTGGAGAAGATCGTGGTGGGGACGGCGGGCAAGGCGGACCAGACGGCCGTGTTCAACAACGCGGCGCAGGTCTGGAACCATGACTTCTACTGGGCGAGCCTCAAGCCCGGCGGGGGCGGGGAGCCGCCATCCGAGCTGGCGAGCCGTATGGAGTTCTCCTTCGGCAGTGTCGACGCCTGCAAGGAGGAGCTGAAGAAGGCCGCTCTGGGTCAGTTTGGCAGCGGCTGGGCCTGGCTTGCCATGCAAGGGGACAAGCTGGTCGTCGCCAAGACCGGCAACGCGGACAACCCCCTGACCCAGGGCATGAAGCCGCTGGTCACCATCGACGTGTGGGAGCACGCCTACTATCTCGACTACCAGAACCGGCGCGCCGACTACGTCCAGGCGGTCCTCGACAAGCTCATCAACTGGGGCTTCGCGGCCGAGAACCTTGGGTAGGCGTTAGCTCGGCTGGCGGTGCCCCCCAGTCTAGGCCCCGTCGTTGCGACTTGCCGCCGCGGTCGTGTCGGGACGGCTAGACTGGGGGAGCCATGACGGGGTTACCTGACCCAGCCGGGTCAGGAGGGCACTTTGTGACTCTGTCTCCCGTCAACGAGCCGCCGCATCACCCCCTCGGGTCTTCCTGTCCATCCGGATCCTCCGGCAG
>JBAPYD010000776.1:0-3615 GCA_049284555.1 Chromatiaceae bacterium
AGCCTGACCCGGCCAAGGCCCCGGCCCCCCGTCCGCGCAGCGCCGACCCCAACCTGCTCCTCGGTGTGGCCGCCTCCCCGGGGCTCGGGGTGGGCAAGGTCCACCAGATGCGCCGGGAGGAGATCGCGGTCCCGCAGGTCGATGGGGAGGACCCCCGCCAGGAGCGGCGCCGACTGGAGGACGCCCTGGATCGGGCCAAGAACGAGCTCGAGGCCCTTCAGACGGAGCTCAAGGCCGAGGCGGACGCCAAGAAGGCGGCGATCTTCGCCGCCCACCAGGAGCTGTTGGGAGATCCGGAGCTGCTCGACATCGCCGAGAGCGCCATCGCCAAGGGTAAGGGCGTGGCCTTCGCCTGGCAACGGGCCTACCTTGCCCATGCCGAGCGCCTCGCCAAGCTGCGAAACGAGGTCATGGCCGGTCGCGCCGCGGACCTGCGGGATGTCGGCAGGCGGGTGCTCGGGATCCTCACCGGGCAGCCGGTGGAGGAGCCCAGGATACCGCCGGGCTCCATCCTGATCGCCGAGGAGCTCACCCCCTCCGATACGGCCAAGCTCGACCCGAAGGAGGTCCTCGGCTTCGCCACGGTCGGGGGCGGTGCGACCTCCCATGTGGCGATCCTCGCCCGCTCACTGGATATCCCCGCGATCGCCGGCATCGAGCCCCGGGCATTGGATATCCCGAACGGGGCCGACGTGATCCTCGACGGCGGCAAGGGGGAGTTGCGGATCAACCCGGACCCCGCGGAGGTCGCGCGCATCCGCGAGGCCCAGGAGCGGATCGCGGTCAAGAAGGCGGCGGACCTGGCGGCCTCCCACGACCCGGCGGTAACCAGCGACGGATACACGGTGGAGGTCGTCGCCAACATCGGCGGTCTCGCCGAGGCCGAGCAGGGGGTCCGTCTCGGGGCCGAAGGGGTCGGACTCCTGCGCTCCGAGTTTCTCTATCTCGATCGTTCGGCGGCCCCGAGCGAGGACGAGCAGGTCGAGATCTACGGCGCGATCGCCAAGGCCCTGGGCGGCCGGCCCCTGATCATCCGTACCCTGGACGTGGGCGGCGACAAGCCCTTGCCCTATCTGCCGATGCCCAGGGAGGAGAACCCATTCCTTGGCATCCGCGGGGTGCGCATTGGGCTCGACCGTCCGGAGATCCTGCGCACCCAGGTCCGCGCGATCCTGCGCGCCGGCAAGGGGCAGCGCCTTCGGATGATGTTCCCGATGATCGCGACCCTGGAGGAGATCCGCTCGGTCAAGGGCCTGGTGGCCGAGGAGCAGGCCAGGCTCCCGGACTGCGACCCGGTGGAGCTGGGGATCATGGTGGAGGTCCCGGCCGCGGCGGTCATGGCCCGCCAGCTCGCCCGGGAGGTGGACTTCTTCTCCATCGGGACCAACGACCTGACCCAGTACACTCTGGCGATGGACCGCGGCCACCCGAAGCTCGCGGCCAAGGCCGATGCGATGTCGCCCGCGGTCCTGCGGCTGATCGCCCACACCGTGGAGGGGGCGGCGGCGGAGGGCAAGTGGGTCGGGGTCTGTGGCGGCCTGGCCTCCGACCCCCAGGCGGTGCCGATCCTGGTGGGGCTCGGGGTGCGGGAGCTCTCGTGCAGCGTCCCGGCGATCCCGGCGGTCAAGGCCGAGGTTCGTCGCTGGTCCTGGCCCCAGTGCCAGGCCCTGGCCCGCGAGGCACTGGAGCAGGACGGACCGGCCGCGGTGCGTGCCCTGGTTCCGCTCGACTACTGACGGGGGTCTTCGGATCATGAGCCTTTCATCCGTTTGGGACAGCACCTTCGGCGGCCTGCAGAAGATCGGCAAGGCGCTGATGCTCCCGGTCTCGGTCCTGCCGGTGGCCGGCATCCTCCTGGGTGTCGGGGCCACCATCGCCCGCGAGGCCAGCAACCCCTGGCTGGTCGAGGTCGGGCGGATCATGTCCGCGTCGGGCGACGCGATCTTCATGATCCTCCCGCTCATCTTCGCGATCGGCGTGGTGCTCGGCTTCACCAAGAACGACGGGGTCGCGGCGCTGGCCGCCACGGTTGGCTATTTCGTCCTGATCGCTGCGCTTGGCGTGATCGGCCTGGTCTTCATCGGCTGGACCGCACCCACCGAGGCGCTGAGGGTCACGGCCACCGACGGCACGCCGGTCTATGTGGAGTACGACGCGGCACGGCAGCGCTTCGTCTGTCTCGACGAGGACGGCCGAACGCTGGAGAAGCAGCGGGCCGCCGAGATCACGGACCAGACCCTGGAATGCGAAGGGACCAGGATCCCGTTCGTGCTGGACGACCAGGAGGAGGGCGCGCTCGCCCTCTACGACGTCGGCAACGGCGAGATGACCCGCTTCCCCCCCGCCAGGTCCCGGGCCGAGATCAAGAAGATCTTCGGGATCGAGTCGATCGACACCGGCGTCTTCGGTGGCATCCTGATCGGACTCATCGCCGCCGGACTCTTCAACCGCTACTACAGGATCTCGCTCCCGCCCTACCTGGGCTTCTTCGCCGGCAAGCGATTCGTCCCGATCGTCGTCTCCTTCGCCGCGATCGGCCTCGCCGCCGTGCTGGCCCTGATCTGGCCGCCGATCGGCGCGGCCATCCGTGACTTCGGCGACTGGGCCGCCTATGGCAACCCCGCGGCGGCGGTAACCATCTATGGCGTGGTCGAGCGCATGCTGCTGCCGTTCGGCCTGCACCACATCTGGAACGTCCCGTTCTTCTTCGAGGTTGGGACCTACGTGGACCCGGCCACCGGCAAGACCGTCCACGGGATCCTGAGTCGGTTCTTCGCCGGCGACTACGAGGCCGCAATCCTCGGCGGGGGCTTCGTCTTCAAGATGTTCGGGCTACCGGCCGCGGCGTTCGCCATCTACTCGACCGCCAAGCCGGAGCAGAAGGCCCGGGTGGCGGGCATCATGGCCTCGGCGGCCCTGACCTCGTTCCTCACCGGGATTACCGAGCCCCTGGAGTTCGCCTTTCTGTTCGTGGCGCCGATCCTCTACGTGGTCCACGCGATCCTGGTCGGGGTCGCGTATCTCGTGACCTATCTGCTGGATGCCCGGCTCGGCTACTCCTTCTCCCACGGCTTCATCGACTATGCGCTCTATTACGTCAACGACATCCGGCCCTGGGTGATCCTGGTCCTCGGGCCGATCTTCGCCGCGATCTACTTCTTTGCCTTCCGCACCCTGATCCTGCGTCTCGACCTCAAGACCCCGGGACGCGAGGCCGAGGCCGTGGATGTCTCCGAGGTCCAGGCGGCGGTGGCCGACAGCTTCGCCAAGGAGCTGGTCCTGGCCTTCGGCGGCAGGAGCAACATCCAGGGACTGGACGCCTGCATCACGCGGCTGCGCATCGAGGTCGCCGACATCGGCAAGGCCAACCCGGAGAAGCTCAAGGCCCTGGGTGCCGCCGGGGTGGTCACGGTCGGCAACAACCTCCAGGCGATCTTCGGCCCGAAATCAGACAACCTGAAGACCGACATGGAGGAGTATCTGCGCACCGCCGGGCCCGAGGCCGAGCTTCCGGAGGGCGCGGCCGCCCCGAGGGTCCAGTACCAGGTCGGGACGCTCAAGCCCAAGGCCCGGGACCCCTTCGCCCCGGACCGGGCCCGCGGCATCCTCGCCGCC
>JBAPYD010000777.1:0-3816 GCA_049284555.1 Chromatiaceae bacterium
CCGCAAGGAGTACCCTGGGGCCGGTGCTCGAATTCGTGAACGAGGGGGTTTGCACCAAACCGGAGCCTGACTCAACCTAGGGTAAGCGCGACTGAAACTCGCCCGCAGTGTAACTGATCTGCCCCAGGGACGCCGCGAGCGGCGAGGGAGGACAGGGGATGGCGATCACCGACTGGCCAGAGGGCGACCGCCCCCGGGAGAAGCTGCTGGATCGCGGGGCCGACGCCCTGAGTGATTCAGAGCTCCTGGCCATCTTTCTGCGCACGGGGGTCGCTGGGAAGAGCGCCGTGGATCTCGCGCGGGAGCTGCTGGCCGGCTTCAGCGGACTCGCCGGTCTGATGGGGGCGGACGAGCGGCGTTTCTGCGCGTCCAAGGGGCTGGGACGGGCCAAGTATGCGCAGCTTCAGGCGGCGCTGGAGCTCAGCCGACGCTATCTCCGGACGCGTCTCGGCGAGGCGGACGTCCTGAGCAGCCCGGAGGCCACCCGGGACTACCTGAAGCTCAAGCTCTACAGCCTTCCCTACGAGGCATTCCTCTGCCTCTTTCTCGATAATCGAAACCGGGTGATCCGCATCGAGGAGCTGTTCCGGGGCACGATCGACGGGGCCAGCGTGCATCCCCGGGAGGTGGTCCGCAAGGTCATCGAGACCAACGCCGCCGCGGTCATCTTCGCCCACAATCACCCCTCGGGGGTCGCCGAGCCCAGCCAGGCCGACCTGCGGATCACCCAGCGCCTGAAGGAGGCCCTGGCCCTCATCGAGGTGCGCGTGCTCGACCACCTGATTGTCGGCGAGGGTCGGGGCACCTCGCTGGCGGAGCGCGGGCTGCTCTGACCCGGCCCCGGGGGTGGAACCTGGGCCAACCGGGTCGAGTCTTGCGAGTGCGCCAGCAACCATGCTATCGTCCCCGCTCTTTGATTCGAGGCGACCAGCGCCGCCTGCATGGTGCGCGCGAGCCGTTACTTCGACATCCTACAGCTTAAGGATTTTCAGCCATGTCTCGGGTATGTCAGGTCACCGGAAAACGGCCGATGACCGGCCACAATGTCTCCCACGCCAACAATAAGACCAAGCGGCGTTTCCTCCCCAACCTCCACTATCATCGCTACTGGGTGGAGAGTGAGAAGCGGTGGGTGCGGCTGCGGCTCTCGACCCGGGGGATGCGTCTCATCGACAAGAAGGGGATCGACGCCGTGGTTGCGGACCTGCGGGCCCGCGGCGAGTCGGTCTGAGCCCCTGGCGGGTATAACGCGAGTGCTATGAGGTAAAGCGCCATGGCCAAGGCAGCACGGGAAAAGATCCGATTGAACTCCAGCGCCGGGACCGGTCACTTCTACACGACCACCAAGAACAAGCGCAATCAACCGGGGAAGATGGAGATCAAGAAGTTCGATCCCGTCATCCGCCAGCACGTACTCTATAAGGAAGGCAAGATCAAATAGGGACTCGGGGACCGCGTCGTGAGAGCGACGTCCTGGCTCCCCAGCAAATGA
This sequence comes from Chromatiaceae bacterium, assembly GCA_049284555.1. GTDB lineage: Bacteria > Pseudomonadota > Gammaproteobacteria > Chromatiales > Chromatiaceae > Thiodictyon. Next base: position 1,493 of record JBAPYD010000777.1, read on the forward strand.
AAGGGCCCGCCTAGGCGGGCCTTTTTTCGTCCTGCGTTCCCTGGACTTCATTGCCGGGGCGCGTGGAGGGGTTGTCCCTGCCCCGCACGGCAATCGGGACGGACGCGTCCGCGCTCAGTGGAGATGCGGATCGAATGCGATCCTGGCATTCGATCCGCCCGCGCCTCTCGAAGCGCTCCATTTTCGCTGGCCTATCGCCACCGAAAGGGCCGGGCGATCCCTCGCCCGCGCGGGAAACGCGATAGACGATCGCTCCCTAGGGTCGCATCGGCTCCAGAGAGAAGCCCTTCAGATTGCGCGCAAAGCGCTCGAGGGCCTGGATGCCGGTCGCCTCCGCCTGGTGACACCACTCCTGCAGGGCGCGCAGCAGCGCGTCCTGACTGGGTGCCCGCGAGTCCCAGATCGCCTGGAGGCGCTCCCGGAACTGGTAGACGGTCGCCAGGGTCTGGCTTTGGGCCAGGATCTGCTCCAGCCGCTCGCGCGCCGACTCGTCGAGGCGCTTCCCCTCCCGCGCCAGGAGCCGGGTGCTGCGACGCACCAGGCGGCGGCAATGTCCCGCGTCCCGGCACAGCTCATCGCGCGAGACCGGCGCAAGCACCTCCTTGGTATAGCGGGCGAAGACATGCATGCGGCTCACCACCACGGCCCTCAGGGTATCCATGTCCACCAAGGGCTTGCCAGGCACGACCCGCAGATCCGGGGCAACCTTCTTGACCCGGGCGAGCCCGAGCGACTTCAGGATGCGGATATAGAGCCAGCCGATGTCCAGCTCCCAAGGCTTGGATGAGAGCTTGGCGGAGCTCGGGAAGGCATGGTGATTGTTGTGCAGCTCCTCGCCGCCGATCAGGATGCCCCAGGGGACGATGTTGGTGGATGCGTCCGGGGACTCGTAGTTGCGATAACCCCAATAGTGGCCAACGCCATTGATGACCCCCGCGGCCCAGAACGGGATCCAGAGCATCTGCACGGCCCACATCACGGGGCCATAGACCCCGAAGAGCAGCATGTCGAGGATCAGCACCAGGCCCACTCCCTGCCAGTGGAAGCGGCCGTAGAGGTTGCGCTCCAACCAGTCGTCCGGGGTTCCATGGCCGAATCGGGCGAGGGTCTCGGCATTATTCGCGGCCTGTCCGTACAGCTCGGCGCCTTCGAGCAGCACCTTGCGAAGCCCGAGGACCTGCGGGCTGTGGGGATCTTCCGGGGTCTCGCACTTGGCGTGGTGGCGGCGATGAACCGAGACCCACTCGCGGGTGACCATTCCGGTCGTGAGCCAGAGCCAGAAGCGGAAGAAATGGGCCACCGCCGGGTGCAGGTCGAGGGCCCGGTGGGCCTGGGATCGGTGGAGATAGATGGTCACCGCCGCAATGGTGACGTGGGTCAGGGCGAGGGTGACCAGGGTCGCTTGTAAGGGGGTGGCGTCGAGGATTCCGTAAAGGGTCATGGAGTCTCCGGGGGGTGGACAGGATGCTTCGCCGGGCGCGGGCACGACTCATACCCGAGGTCTGAGGATGAGGAAGCGAGATCGGCGCACTTCGCGGGAAGCGGAGGGGGTGCCCGAGTGATCTTGTTTTGGGCGAGCGGGCGTCTTGGATAGGCGTCGAACTATACAGTAAGGCTGGTGTGGCCTCCAGTGTCATCCCTGGCAATCCCTCGACGTAGCCAGAGGTTGCCCACCGGATCCGCCCGGGCCCACCAACCGGGCGCAAGCCAGACCGTCGCGACCGCGTCGGTCAGCACCGCGGGCCCTGAGATCTCGCCGGTGCCGGCCAGGGCCTCCCTGGCATAGACGGGCACCGGCTCCGTGAGCCCGTAAGCGGTCAATTCGCGTGTCGGGACCGGACTCCCTGTTCCGTTGGGTGACGCGTGGGGCAACGTCAGGTGGCGCGCCGGGGCCCGCACGCGCACACGCAGCTGGACGAGCTCCACCGGGACTCCGAGTCGGTGCCCATAGACCAACGCGTGGCGTTCATGGAAGGACTCGGTGGTGGCGTCGAGTCCGCGCCAGGGAAGGTTCAGGGTGTAAGACTGTCCCCGGTAGCGCAGGTCCAGGCTCGACTCGACGTCCAGGTCCCTCCTGCCCAGGCCCTCCGCCTCCAGCTCCTCGATCGCTCCCTCGGCCAGCAGCGCCAGGGCCGCGTCGACCTCCCGGTCGCCCGAGGCCGCGACGGGGCCGGTCCAGCTGCGGGTCAGGGTCCGCCCAGGGGGGGCGACGAGCATGCCGAGGGCGGAGAGGACGCCGGCATGGATCGGGACCAGGGCCTCGCGGAGGCCCAGGGCATCGGCCAGGGCGCAGACGTGCTGACCCCCGGCGCCGCCGAACGAGG
>JBAPYD010000778.1:0-2179 GCA_049284555.1 Chromatiaceae bacterium
GGCGGAGGGTCTGATCCTGGTGGACATGCACGCGGCCCACGAGCGGATCGGCTACGAGCGGCTCAAGGCCGCCTGGGGTGCGGGGGGGGTGGTCCGCCAGCCCCTCCTCGTGCCGATCTCGATCCAGGTGAGCCCCCGGGAGGCGGACCTGCTCGAATCCCATCTCGATGTCCTGGCGTCCTCGGGGCTCGTGGTGGACCGGCTGGGGCCAGACACCCTTCGGGTCCGGGAGGTGCCGGCCCTGCTCCAGGACGCGGACCTGGAGCGCCTGCTGCGCGACCTTCTGTCGGACCTCGCGGTGCAGGGCACCAGCGAGCGGGTCGAAGACGCCGTCAACGGGATCCTGGCCACCATGGCCTGCCACGGGGCGGTGCGTGCCCACCGGCGACTCGGGCTGGCGGAGATGAACGCCCTGCTGCGGGACATGGAGCGGATCGAGCGGGCGGATCAGTGCAATCATGGCCGTCCCACCTGGGTCAAGGTCAGTCTGGGGGACCTGGACCGGCTCTTCTCCCGTGGTCGCTAACCGGCTACGGTCACCGCGTCCCCGCGGCGCCCCGTCGTGAGTCGGCGACCCGATCCGGATCCCCGTCCCTGGGCCATCCTGCTCATGGGTCCCACGGGGTCCGGCAAGACCGACCTGGCGGTGGATCTGGTGAGACGTCTGCCCTGCGACATCATCAGCGTGGATTCGGCGATGATCTACCGGGGCATGGACATCGGCACCGCCAAGCCCGGGCCCGAGATCCTGGCCGATGCGCCCCACCGGCTGATCGACATCCTGGATCCGGTCGAGTCCTACTCCACGGCCCGCTTTCGACGGGACGCCCTGGCCGAGATGGAGTCGATCAGCGCCCAGGGCCGCATCCCGCTCCTGGTGGGCGGCACCATGCTCTACTTCCGCGGGCTCCAGGAGGGTCTCGCGCGTCTGCCCGACGCGGATCCCCAGGTGCGGCGGGCGCTGCTGGACGAGGCCGAGCGGATCGGATGGGCCGGGCTCCACGCGCGGCTCGCGCGGCTCGATCCCGAGTCGGGCGCCCGAATCCATCCCAACGATCCCCAGCGTATCCAGCGTGCCCTCGAGGTCCATGCCCTCACGGGCGAGCCCCTGAGTGCCCTGATCCGGGCCGCCTCCCGTACCCCCCCGCCCTACCGGCTGCTCAAGCTGGTGCGCGCCCCGGCTGACCGCCAGGTGCTGCACGCGCGAATCGAGCGGCGCTTCGATGCGATGCTCGACCAGGGGCTGGTGGCGGAGGTCGAGTCCCTGTGGGCGCGGGGGGATCTGAGGGAAGACCTGCCCTCCATGCGCTGCGTGGGCTACCGCCAGGTCTTGAAATTCCTGATTGGCGAGTACAGCTTGGCAGAGATGCGACGCCGGGCGATCTACGCAACCCGGCAGTTGGCGAAGCGTCAGCTCACCTGGTTGCGGTCCGAGGACGGCGCGCACTGGCTGGGCGATGCGGCGTCGCCACTGGATTCGGGGTTGTCTTTGGTGCGCGAGGTGCTGCACGAGGGCGGCGGTTGACCTGCCGCGTTTCTTGAAGGTAGTAGAAAACCGCAATAGCGCGCCGGTGGCCAATCAGCGACACTAGGGTTACCCTGAGCCGCGCCGAGTCGCCGACCGTTCAGCTTCGCGGCGAGGCCTGCACCTGTCGAGCAAATTTGATTTCCAAGTGCCTGGAAGCGCTTGAATCCGCCGGGCCACTGCTGGTCTGGAGGCGAAACGCGGGCAGTCCGCGTTTCCCGGGGCTGATTGTATTTGGGTGGTTCGATGCGTCCCGGCCGTCCACCACCTGCTGCGGGGCGGGGCGTAACCTTCGAGGGGGCGCCCGCCAGCGATTCGAGCTGGGCACGATTGATTGTCATGACTACAACAAGGAGCCAAACCATGTCCAAGGGTCAAAGCCTCCAAGACCCCTTCCTCAACGCCTTGCGAAAGGAACGCATCCCCGTGTCGATCTTTCTGGTCAACGGCATCAAGCTCCAGGGCCAGATCGAGTCCTTCGACCAGTTCGTGGTGTTGCTGAAGAACAACGTCAGCCAGATGATCTACAAGCACGCGATCTCGACGGTCGTGCCGGCGCGCAATGTCAAGCTGCCGCCGGTGCAGGATGGTACCGGCGAGGAAGGCAACGCCTGAGGCCTTTGTTGTCGCAACCGCATCGCCTGTTCCTTCACC
>JBAPYD010000779.1:0-5515 GCA_049284555.1 Chromatiaceae bacterium
CGCGAGGACGATCGACCCCCCGAGCGGTCCCCGCGCGTCAGGGCCGGCAGCGTCCAGACTGCACTCAGAGGGAGTGGCCGGGCCGTCCGGCGGCCGGTCTTGCCCGACCTCGGGCCCAGGGTTTCCCGTATAATCCTTCGATGGAAGCCCTGAATCACATCCAGCTGCTGGCCGTGCTGGCCCTCCCGGTGCTGTTCGCGATCACGGTCCACGAGGCGGCCCATGGCTGGGTCGCCAACCGGCTCGGTGACAAGACCGCCCTCATGCTGGGACGCGTCACCTTCAATCCCCTGCGACACATCGACCCCATCGGGACCCTGCTGATCCCGGCGGTGACCTTCCTGCTCGGCGGATTTCTCTTCGGCTGGGCCAAGCCGGTGCCCGTGGATATGCGCAAGCTCCACCACCCACGGCGGGACATGGCCCTGGTGGCGGCCGCGGGTCCGGGGGCCAACCTGGCGATGGCCATCCTCTGGGGGCTCGCCATTCAGACGGGTCTGGCCCTTTGGTCCGTGAGCGAGTGGGTCGCCATGCCCCTGATCTACATGGGCGCGGCCGGTGTCCTGATCAACGTCTTCCTCATGGTGCTGAATCTGGTGCCCCTGTTGCCCTTGGACGGCGGCCGGGTCCTGAACGCACTGCTACCGCCCCGTTGGTCCGCGATCTTCTCGCGGATCGAGCCCTATGGGATCTTCATCCTGCTGGGTCTGCTCCTGAGCGGCCTCCTGGGCTCGGTGCTTCTGCCACTCGTGTCCGGCACCGTGGGTCTGCTGCCCGGGGCCGGAGTCGTCCGGGAGCTGTTCTTCCGCTGATCCGAGGCCATCCCCTTGACTTCCGTTTCTGCTCATCATGCCCGCGTCCTCTCCGGAATGCGTCCCACGGGCCGCCTCCACCTGGGTCACTACCACGGTGTGCTGAAGAACTGGCTGGAGCTCCAGCACGAGTTCGAGTGCTTCTTCTTCGTGGCTGACTGGCATGCCCTGACGACCCATTACGAGGAGCCTTCCCTGATCCCCGAGAGCACCAGGGAGATGGTGGTGGACTGGCTGGCGGCCGGGATCAACCCGGGGTCCGCGACCCTCTTCATCCAGTCCCGGGTGCCCGAGCATGCGGAGCTGCACCTGCTGCTCTCCATGATCACCCCCCTGGGCTGGCTGGAGCGCGTCCCCAGCTACAAGGACCAGCAGGAGCGGCTCAAGGAGAAGGATCTCGCCACCTATGGCTTTCTCGGCTACCCGCTGCTCCAGTCCGCCGACATCCTGATCTACAAGGCGGGCCAGGTGCCCGTTGGCGAGGACCAGGTGGCCCATGTGGAGCTCACACGGGAGATCGCCCGCCGCTTCAATCACATCTACGGCCGGGAGCCGGCCTTCGAGGAGAAGGCGGAGGAGGCCAAGAGACGGATGGGCAAAAAGAACGCGAAGCTGTTCGACAGGCTCAGGCGGGCCTATCAGGAGCAGGGGGACCAGGAGGCCCTCGAGGTGGCTCGGGCCCTTTTGGAAGATCAGGGCAATATCACCCACGCTGACCGGGAGCGCCTGTTCGGCTTCCTGGAAGGTGGGGGGCGGGTGATCCTTCCCGAGCCCATGCCGCTCTTGACCAAGGCGTCCAAGATGCCCGGTCTGGACGGGCAGAAGATGTCCAAGTCCTACAACAACATGATCGCCCTGCGGGATGATCCGGCCGAGGTGGAGCGGGCCCTGCGCACCATGCCCACGGACCCGGCGCGGGTGCGCCGGACCGATCCGGGGAGCCCGGAGAAGTGCCCCGTCTGGCAGTTTCACCAGGTCTACTCCGGAGATGCCGTCAAGGACTGGGTCCAGCAGGGTTGCCGCTCCGCGGGGATCGGCTGTGTCGAGTGCAAGCAGCCGGTGATCGAGGCCGTGCTGGCCGAGCTGGCCCCGCTGCGCGAGCGGGCGGCGGAGTACGAGGCCCAGCCTGACCTGGTGCGCACCGTCATCAACGAGGGCTGCGAGCGGGCCCGGGACGTGGCGCGCGAGACCATGGAGGAGGTCCGCCACGCCATGTCTCTGGTCATGCCCTAGGCGCGCGACCAGGGGATGGCCAACGGGGCGGAGCAGCTCCCCGGCGGGACCGATGGGGCGGGTGCGACTGGGGCCGTTCCACCCCGCGATCCCCTGGGCGCGGGCGAGCCCCGGGGCAATCGACGTGTCGCCTGGGGGGTCCAGCAGGAGATGCCCTTCGCCCTGGTCCAGGGTGCGCCCCTGCTTTCCTTGCCCCAGGACCTCTACATACCCCCCGACGCCCTGGAGATCTTCCTCGATGCCTTCGAGGGCCCCCTGGACCTGCTCCTCTATCTCATCAAGCGCCAGAACCTGGACATCCTGGACATCCCCATTGCCTCCATCACCGATCAATACATGGAGTACGTGGATCTGATGAAGGGTCTCAAGCTGGAGCTGGCGGCCGAATATCTGGTGATGGCCGCCATGCTGGCGGAGATCAAGTCGCGCATGCTGCTTCCGCGCCCAAGCGAGGAGGGGGATGACGAGGAGGACCCGCGCGCCGAGCTGATCCGTCGGCTCCAGGAATACGAGCGCTTCAAGCAGGCGGCCCAGGACCTGGATGGGCTGCCCCGCCTGGAGCGGGACGTCTTCGCGGGCCAGGCGGAGTTCCCCTCGGGGCACATCCGTCGTATTCCGCCCGAGGTGGACCTGCGCGAGCTGTTGATCGCCTTGCGCGCCGTCCTGGCCAGGGCCGATCTATTCACCAGCCATCGGGTGGAGAAGGAATCCCTGTCCCTGCGCGAGCGTATGTCCCTGGTCCTGGGGCGGCTCCAGGGCGGGGGATTCGTCGGCTTCACCTCGCTCTTCGATGTCACCGAGGGACGGGCCGGTGTCGTGGTGACCTTCCTGGCCATCCTGGAGCTGATCAAGGCCGCGACCCTGGAGCTGGTCCAGTCCGAGTCCTTCGCGCCCATTCATGTGCGGCTGCGGGAGGACCCGCGGGCGGGGGCCGCGACGCTCGCCGACCGGTCCGTCGAGGGAGAGGAATAAGGATGGCGCCCGTCGACCGATCCGCGCTCAAGGCCATCGTCGAGGGCGCCCTGTTCGCCGCGGGCGGACCCTTGACCCTGGAGCAGCTCCAGTCCCTGTTCGAGGAGGAGGAGCGACCGGAGCGGGGCGACCTGGCGTCCGCCCTGGCGGAGCTGGCGGACAACTACGGGGGGCGCGGCATCGAGATCGTCCAGGTCGCCGGGGGCTACCGGGTCCAGGTGCGCGCCAGCGTCGCCCCCTGGGTGGCGCGGCTGTGGGACGAGAAGCCTGCCCGTTACTCCCGGGCCTTGCTGGAGACCCTCGCCCTGATCGCCTATCGCCAGCCCATCACCCGGGGCGAGATCGAGGACATCCGGGGTGTGGCGGTCACCACTCAGATCGTCAAGACCCTGAGCGAGCGCGAATGGATTCGTGTGGTGGGGCACCGGGACGTCCCCGGACGACCCGCCCTCTATGCCACGACCCGCCGCTTCCTGGATTACTTCGGCCTGCGCTCCCTCAACGACCTGCCCCCCCTTTCGGAGATTCGCGACCCCGAGTTCCTGGGGGATGAGCTGGATCTCGGGCACCCGGACGGCCCCGCCCCGGAGGCCTGATCCGGCACCCCCACGCCATCCGTATTCCAGTTTGCCGTTACCCCTTGTTCGGCGGACAATTGCCCATCGATCTGTCCCGAGGAGAAAAACCCATGTCCGACAAGGCCCCCTGGATCACCTACAGGCCCGAGCTCAAGGTGCTCGACTGCACCGTTCGCGATGGCGGTCTGGTCAATGCCCACCAGCTGAGCGACGAGTTCGTCAAGGCCGTCTACCGGGCCTGCGTCGATGCCGGGGTGGACTACATGGAGATCGGCTACAAGAACTCCCGCAAGGTCTTCCCGAAGGACCGCTTCGGCCCCTGGCGTTACTGTGACGAGGAGGACCTGCGCCGGGTCGTTGGGGACCACACGGCGGCCGGCACCGGGCTCAAGCTCGCCGCGATGGCGGACGCCGGCAAGAGCGACTGGGAGACGGAGATCCTGCCCGCCAACGAGAGCGTGCTCGACATGATCCGGGTGGCCTTCTACGCGCACCAGGTCTCCGAGGCGGTCGACATGATCCGCCACGCCGCGGAGCTCGGCTACGAGACCACCGCCAACCTGATGGCCGTCTCCAACATCACCGAGGAGGAGATCGACACGGTGCTGGAGGCCATCGCCGACACCCCGGCCACCACCATGGTGATCGTGGACAGCTTCGGTCACCTCTATCGGGAGCAGATCGACCGACTCTACAAGCAGTACGCGGGGGCCCTCGCGGGCACCGGCAAGGACATCGGTATCCATGCGCACAACAACCAGCAGCTGGCCTTCGCCAATACCATCGAGGCCATCATCCTGGGCTGTAACCGGGTCGATTCCACCCTCTTCGGCTTCGGACGCGGGGCGGGAAACTGCCACACCGAGCTGCTGCTCGGGTTCCTGCGCAACCCCAAGTTCGATCTGAGGCCCATCGTCGAGGTCATCCAGGAGTATCTGGTGCCCCTGCGTCGGGAGATCGAGTGGGGGCCTTCCGTGCCCTACAACCTGACGGGACAGCTCAACCAGCACCCGCGTGCCGCCATCGAGTGGAGTGAAGGACCCAATCGGGACGACTACCTGAGCTTCTACGACAAGGTGGTGGCGGAGATCTGAGTGCGACACCGGGATGGCCCACCGGGCCGTGTGCAGGGGCCTGGGCCCAAGTCCAATCGGCGGGTCAAGGCGCCAGCGGCGTCGAGCGAGCCACCGGAGCGCCTGCAGAAGGTGCTGGCCGAGCTGGGTCTCGGCTCTCGCCGCTCGATCGAGGGCTGGATCAGCGAGGGTCGGGTGCGGGTCAACGGCCAACTGGCCAAGCTCGGGGACAAGGTCACCGACAGTGACCGCATCCGCCTGGACGGTCATGAGGTGCGCCGGCCCCGACGCCGGGAGCAGCCCTTCGAGATCATCGCCTACCACAAGCCGGAGGGTGAGCTGGTCACCCGCCGGGACCCGGAGGAACGCCCCACCGTCTTCCGACGCCTTCCGCGGCCCCGCTTGGGCCGCTGGATCGCCGTGGGCCGTCTGGATATCAACACCTCGGGGCTGATGCTCTTCACGACCGACGGGGAGCTGGCCAACCGGCTGATGCATCCCTCCCGGGAGGTGGAGCGGGAGTACGCGGTGCGTATCCTGGGGGAGGTGCCCCCGGGGGCCCTGGAGCGGCTCACGAAAGGGATCGAGCTCGAGGACGGGCCGGCCCGTTTCGACCGGGTGGAGGAGCGCGGTGGGAGCGGGGCCAACCGCTGGTATCACGTGGTGCTGCGCGAGGGGCGCAACCGGGAGGTTCGCAGGCTCTGGGAGGCCGCCGGCTGCCAGGTCAGCCGCCTGATCCGGGTGCGCTACGGCAACGTCGAGCTGGGGCGGCGACTCTTCCCGGGAAACTGGCGGCCCTTGGAGGAGGAGGAGCGGGCGGGCCTGCTGGAGATCGCCGGTCTGACGC
>JBAPYD010000780.1:0-2064 GCA_049284555.1 Chromatiaceae bacterium
GGGCGAGGCCGCGCGTGCCCGGGGGCGCACCCGGCTCTGGGACCGATTCCTTGCGGATGGCGAGGAATCGACCCTGTCCCTCGACGAGCTGACCCTGCTTGGCACGCCCCCGCGCCGTGCCCAGGAGGCCTGGCTGGGCAAGCAGCTCGCCTTCCTGGAGGGCGGTCGCACCCGCGCCATGGGGGAGGTGCTGGGGCTCGACGGGACCAGGCTTCGGTTCCGACTCCCGCCAGGTCAGAACCCCACCGGTACCCTCCTGGTGCGCGACGCCTGCCGGGGCGGGGATGGGCTGCTGGGGACGGCCAAGCCCTTCGCGGCCGAGCTGGTCCGCTATGTCCCGCCCCCCGACGTCCTGGCGGATGGCCTTGCGGCTCAGGAGACCGGGGTGCGCCCCGTGGTCCAGGTGGGCACTGCCGTCGCCTGTCTGACCAATGGGGTCTTTGGCGACCCGATGCTGCACCTGCGGCTGCGCCACCAACGGCGCAGCATGCTGTTCGACCTGGGGGAGGGGGCGCGCCTGCCGGCCCGCATCGCCCATCAGGTGACCGATTGCTTCATCACCCACGCTCACGCGGACCACATCGGCGGCTTCCTGTGGCTGCTGCGCTCGCGCATCGGCGAGGACGGCGCCTGCCGGCTCTACGGGCCCCCCGGACTGGCCCGACACGTCCAGGGGTTCATCGACGGCATCCTATGGGACCGGATCGGCGACCGGGGACCCGTCTTCGAGGTGGCGGAGGTGCACGGCGGGCAGCTGCGCCGGTTCCGGCTCCAGGCCGGTCTGCCAGGGGCCACCCCCCTCGACGAGGTGCCGGTGCGCGACTCGGTGCTCCTGGAGGAGCCGGGCTTTCGCGTGCGCTGCGCCCTCCTCGACCACGGTACCCCGGTGCTGGCCTACGCCTTCGAGCAGGCCCTGAAGGTCCAGGTTCGCAAGGAGCGCCTCAACGAGCGGGGCCTGGAGCCCGGCCCCTGGCTGACGGGGCTCAAGCAGCGGATCCTCAAGGGGGACTACGGGGTCGAGATCGATCTGCCCGACGGGCGGCGCCAGACGGTGGCCGAGCTGGCCGCCGATCTCACCCTCACGGGTCCAGGCGGCACCCTGGTTTACGCGACGGACCTGGCCGACACGCCGGAGAACCGTCGGCGCCTCGTCGATCTTGCCCGCGGTGCCCAGTGCCTGCTCTGCGAGGCGAGCTTCCTCAACCAGGATCGGGCCCAGGCCGAACGCACCGGCCACCTGACCACCCGGGCCTGCGGCGAGATCGCGTTGGCGGCGGGGGTCCGCTATCTGGTCCCCTTCCACTTCTCCCGCCGCTACGAGGCCGAGCCCTGGCGGGTCTACGAGGAGATCGCGGCGGTCTGCCCCCAGGTGGTGATCCCCAAGGGTTGAGGCGCGGACCATGGAATGGTCGGCGTTTGCGGCTCGGGGTGAGCCTGTCTTTGGTAGCCGAACCGGGGACCCGGAGGCCGTCCGGCGCTTCAGCGATCGTGTGCCGGGCCACCGGCGCCCGCTCACGTATCCTTGGCCCCGTCCCGGGCCGCGAGACCCCGCCTCTCCGTCAAAGCCCGCGGAAGGCGGCGCGGAAGGCGACGAGCGTCACCCGCAGAACGATCCACAAGACCCACAGGACCGCCAGGGCGGCGGCCCCGACCAGGACCTGAACCGGCAGCGGCTGGGCCAGGAACCATACCTGTGCGGCCGAGACGAGGGCGATGCCTCGATCAATGAGATCCAGCATGTTCGACATTCCTCCGTACGGAGCGGCGGCCGCAGCATCCCCCCCTCCACCCCGCTTGATGCAAGCGGTGCGAGCGGTGCACTTCCTCTGGGCTTGCTGGAGAACCTCATGCTGTCCCCGGAACCCCGGGTGTCTCCGTCCGACCGGGTTGGCATGCGTTTCGGCCGGGCGGTTCCTTCTGGTCGCTAGGGCTCCGGGCCGACGATCACCAAGTTTGTGCGGGCCTGCGGATCCGCCTTTGCGTCCATCCTCCGAGGAGCTGACCGCGGCGAGGCTTCCGAACAGCGTGCGAGAAGTCACACCGAGCTCGATCCTCGAGTGCTAC
>JBAPYD010000781.1:0-7814 GCA_049284555.1 Chromatiaceae bacterium
GCGCCGCTGGCCGCTGCCGTGACGGCGGCTACCGACTCGTCGATGCAGGCCGCCGGGCCGTCCACCTCGATCATCAGAATGGCCCGCGTTCCTGGCGGCACCTCGATGCCGGCGTATCCCTGCACCATGGCGATGGCGGCCGCGTCCATGAATTCCAGTGCGCAGGGTGTGACCGGCTGGGCCATGATGGCCGAAACGGCGGTGGCCGCGGCGTGGATGTCCCCGTAGGCCGCGCGCAGGGTGCGCTTGGTCTCCGGCTTCGGGGTGAGCCTGAGGGTGGCCTGCGTGATCAGGGCCAGGGTCCCCTCCGACCCGATGAGAAGCCGGGTGAGATCATAGCCCACGACCCCCTTGGTCGTGAGGACCCCCGTACGGAGCGGCTCGCCGCGGCCCGTGACGGCCTCGAGACCCAGCGTGTTCTCTCGCGGCGTGCCGTATTTGACGGCCCGGGGGCCGGCCGAGTTGTGGGCCAGGTTGCCGCCGAGCGTGCAGGTGGAGGCGCTGGTGGGGTCCGGGGGCCAGAAGAACCCGTGCTCACCCACCGCCCGCTGCAGGTCCTCGTTGATGACGCCGGGCTCCACCACGGCGATCCGGTCGCCCGGATCGATGCGCAGAATCCGACCCATGCGCTCGAATGACAACACGACACCGCCCCGGTCCGGGACCGTGGCGCCGGTGGTCCCGGTGCCCCGACCGCGGGCGATCAAGGGCAGGGCAGCGTCGGCGCACAAGCGCACCAGGGCCGCGACCTGGTCGGCGTCCGAGGCAAAGACCACGGCCTGGGGCAGGGCCTGGCGTCGGCTGTTGTCATAGCCGTAGGGCCAGCAATCGGCGGGGTCCGTCAGGAGCCGCCCCGGTCCGGCCAGCTTGCCGAGGGCGGCGCGTAGACCTGGGCCCAGGGGGCCGGGATCAGGCTTGGCGCCCGCGATACTCAAAGAGCTTCACGACCCGCTTGACCCCGGGGACATAGCGAACCTGCTCCGCCGCAGCGTCGCCCTCCTCCGGCGAGACCAGCCCCATCAGGAACACCACCGCATCCTCGGTCACCACCTTGACCCGCGTCGGATCGAAGTCGGGAAGCTTGACCTTGGCGAGAGCCAGCTTGGCCTGGGAGGTGAGCCAGACGTCCTGGCTCTCCTGGGTCACGCTGATGTTGGGACCGATCGCGACCTCGTCGATCACCAGCTCCACCTTCGGAATCCCGCTCACCAGCTCGGTGGCCCGAGCCACCACCTCGGGATCCCGCGCCTGTCCGGTGAGCAGGACCTTCCGGTTGTAGCTCGTGACGGAGATGCGGCTGTTTGCGCTCACCAGGGGATCTCTGCCCAGGGCCCGCGCGGCCGACATCTCGAGCTCCTGGTCCTTGAGGATGTCCGTGTAGTCGCGACGATCATGGATCACCGCGGCGGTACCCACCGCGGCACCGCCTACCAGGACGGCGGCGCACCCGGTCAGCGACAGGACGCTGCCGAGCAGGACCAGCAGCGTCCAGGGGGCGGGTGATCGGCGAGACGTGGGGTTAGGTACTATCAAACGCATTCTTGAGCCACTCGATGCGATCGCTGCCGCTGATCGCGACGACGTCGAAGCGGCAGGGTAGCACGCTGGGGTGCGCTTGCAGATAGTGCTGCGCAGCCGCGGCAAGCCGCCTCTGCTTTCGCCGGTCCACGGTTTCGGCAGGGGCGCCGAAGCGGGATGACCGCCGGAACCGGACCTCCACGAAGACGAGACACGCCTCGTCGCGCATGACGAGGTCGATCTCGCCGAATCGGCAGCGATGGTTACGCCGAATCAAGCGCAACCCCTGCCGGCTCAGAAAGTCAGCGGCCAGGCGCTCCTTGTCCTCGCCGATGGCCCTTCGATCGAGGGTTGGCGGCGGGGCGATCGCTACCCCCGGCTGGTGGGCTCTGGACGGGGATTGCGGGCCTGGGCCGCTGGCGCCCGCTTCTTCATCCCTGCCACCGGCTCTGGTCCGGACTCCGTGAAGCGCCCGAGGACCAGTTCGCGCCGAACCCGCCCCATCGCGTCGAGCGAGAGACGGCCCGTCTGGCCCGCGAAGCTGGACCCCGGCTGGCTGGCGAGACGCGCGAGGCGCGGCGCTAGGCGATAGGCATCGATCCCCATGGCATAGAGGCGCCGGCCCAGCGGCGTCGCCAGGTAGGCGGCCGAGGTCTTGATATCCGCCCGCGTCAAGGGATCGTTCCTCCTCTCCACGCCCAGCATCCACGGCATGTCGACGAAGTAGAGACCGGCCAGTGCCCGGTCCCGGGCCGGGTCGGAATCCCCCGAATAGACATCGGATGTCGCGATGACCGGCAGATCGGCCGCGTCCTGGCGGATCCGAGGATAGATGGACTGGGCCTGGTCGGCGTTTGCCGCGAGGAAGAGAAAGTCGGAATCGCCTCGAGCCAGCAACCCCTGGGTCTTGGCGGGGTACGCGGCGGCGCCGGGGTCGAAGGCGGACTCACCGACCAGGGTACCTCCCAGGCGGTTCCAGTGAGCGCGGAAGGCATCCGCACGGCGCTTGCCGGCCCCGTCGTCCGGATAGAGCATCAGGGCGCGGGTGAAGCCGAGGGCCTTGGCCTTGTTGGCCACTTCGACGGCATCGGCCTCAGGGGAGAGGGAGAACTGGAAAAGGTTGGGGGTCGGCCTGCCGACGAAGGTCCCCTCGTTCAGGGCCAGGGTGACCAGCCGGAGACCGCCCATGGCGGCAAGGGCATCCACCGAGGGCTTGTCGATGGGGCCGATCACATAGGTGGCCCCCTCGCCGACGGCCTGCCCGAAGGCCTTGGTCACCTGGTCTGGAGGGCCGCTGCCCACCGGCACCAGCTTGGGCTTAGACTCGGCGTCGTCGACGCTGGCAGCCGCCCGCACCCCATCGCGCACGGCGTCGGCCACCCCGAGCAAGGGTCCTTCCAACGGCAACAGAAGGGCCACCTGATCGGTGGGCGCGTAGCCGCCCCTCACGACGTCCTCCCCCTTCCCCCCGAAGGGCAGGTTGGCGCAGCCTTGCAGGCCGAGGACCAGGGTAAGGACGGCGACCGGCAGGATCGCGGGGGGGCGCCGAAGAATCGCGCGGTTCTGGTGCATCATTGAGGATTCCATTGCAGGGCAGGCGCGGGGGCGAAGAATGGCGCAGGTTGCACGCGGCGTACTATACGTGGTGGCCACTCCCATCGGCAATCTGGGGGACCTGACGGCCCGGGCACGTCAGGTTTTGAGCGACGTGGACCTGATCGCCGCCGAGGACACACGGGAGACCCGCCGATTGCTGACCCATCTCGGCATCTCCAAGCGCCTGGTCTCCTACCACGACCATAACGAATCGGCGGCGGCCCGCCGGCTCCTCGAGGTGCTGAGCCAAGGTCAGGACGTGGCCCTGGTCTCGGACGCGGGGACCCCGATGGTCAGCGACCCCGGCTACACCCTGATCGCGGCCGCCAGTGAGGCCGGCATCCGGGTGGTCCCGATCCCGGGCGCCAGCGCGGCGATCTGCGCCCTGTCCGCCGCCGGACTGCCGAGCGACCGGTTCCTGTTCGTCGGCTTCCCACCGAGGGCTGGCACGCAGAGACGCGCTTGGATCGGGTCCCTCGCCGCGGAGCCCGGGACGCTGATCCTCTACGAAAGCGGCAAACGGGCGGCGGAGACCCTCGCGGACCTCTCCTCGGTCCTCGGCGAAGGGCGTCGGGTGGTGGTGGCGCGGGAGCTCACCAAACGGTTCGAGACCTTCCTGCGGGGCTCGGCCCGGGAGTTGGCGGAGCGCCTGGCACGCGACACGGAGCAGCAGCTGGGCGAGCTCGTGATCCTGGTGGCCGGCGCCACCGACGAGCCCCAGGGAGACCGGGGCGAGCAGGAGCGTATCCTTCGCGTCCTCGCCGAGGAGCTACCCCTGACCAAGGCCGCGTCACTGGCGGCTCGCATCACCGGTGGCAGACGCAATCTTCTGTATCGCCTGGGACTCGATCTCGGGCTCGGCGGGGAGCCCGATCGGCACCAGGGACATCGCTCCCGCTGAGCGGGATCTCTGGCCGGTTGCCTCTCAGGGGCCAGCCGACTCCACCCCGCTGGGTTAGAATCGTTGTTGGGAGTCGGCCGGACAGTCGCTCCTCCCATCAATTGGGGGGGGAGGAAAGTCCGGGCTCCACAGGGCAGGGTGCCAGGTAACGCCTGGGGGGCGCGAGCCCACGGAAAGTGCCACAGAAAAGATACCGCCAACCCCGCCACCGCGGCTTCCGCGCGATGGCGGGAGGTAAGGGTGAAATGGTGCGGTAAGAGCGCACCGCGCCGGTGGCAACATCGGTGGCAGGGTAAACCCCACCCGGAGCAAGACCAAATAGGGGGGCGAGCGGCCCAGCGCCGCGACGCGTGGCCCACGCGTGTCCCCGGGTAGGTCGCTTGAGGCGCGCGGTGACGCGCGTCCTAGATGAATGGCTGTCCTCGACAGAACCCGGCTTACAGGCCGGCTCCCACCCATCAAGCGCCCCCAGGCCGTCCACGGCGGGGGTCACCCGATTTTCACCTAGATCGCAAGCTAGCTCGCTCATCGCACTGAGCTGACGCCATTTTATGGCGGGAGCAGGCAATGCCTCATGGTGTACGGGTAAGTTCCTGACGGCGAAAAGAAAAGCGTGACTATATTCCTTGACGATGGGGTGGATGGTGTCTAACATGGGTGAAAAGTGGGGCGAAGTGGGGAATTGGGGAATAACCCACCAAGGGGAGCTGGATGTTTCGGGGGACGGCGTACCTCAATCTGGACGCCAAGGGACGTCTCGCGATCCCGTCCAAGCAGCGAGAGCGTCTATTGGCCGTCGGAGACTCCAACCTGGTCCTGACCGTCGACCGGGCGCGCTGCCTGTTGCTCTTCCCCTCACCGACCTGGGAGCTGATCGAGCGAGACTTCGCCGACCTCCCCGCCTTCGATGACGCCGCGCGCTCCGTGCTGCGTCTGTATCTCGGTCATGCGGAAGACGTCGAGATGGATGCTCAGGGGCGAATCCTGCTGCCTCAGCACTTGCGGGAGTTCGCCTTCCTCGACAAGCGCATCGCCCTGGTCGGGCAGGGCGGCAAGTTCGAGATCTGGGATGAGCAGCGTTGGAAGGACAAGACCCTCGCAGACCTGGAGGACCAGAGCATCGGCGAGATGGCCATGTCCTCGGCACTCGGCAAGCTCAAGTTCTAGCGAGTTGGGCCCCCGGCATGCCCACGAGCGACCCGACCCACCGGTCGGTCCTACTGGAGGAAAGCGTGCAGGCCTTGGCGGTGAGTCCCGGCGGTACCTACATCGACGGCACCTTCGGTCGCGGAGGGCACGCGCGCGCCATTCTGGCGCGGCTCGGCCCGACGGGCCGACTGATTGGGCTGGATCGGGACCCCGAGGCCTTGGCAGCTGCGCGCACCCTGGAGCAGACCGATCCGCGCTTTCGGGCGATCCAGGGATCCTTCGGCGAGCTCGCACGCCTCGTCGAGGGACTGGACATCAAGGGCAAGGTCCAGGGAATCCTGCTGGACCTGGGGGTTTCCTCCCCCCAGCTGGACGACCCCGGCCGCGGCTTCAGCTTCAGTTCGGATGGTCCCCTGGACATGCGCATGGATCCACACGGAGGGGCGTCCGCGGCGGATTGGCTGGCGCGGGCCGACCTGGCGGAGATCGAGCGGGTCCTGCGCGAGCTGGGTGAGGAGCGCTTCGCTCGACGCATCGCGAATGCCCTTGTGAGGGCGCGGGACGCGGCCCCGATCGAGACCACCGCCCAGCTGGCGGCAATCGTGGCGCGCGCCGTGCCAACCCGGGAGCCGGGCAAGCACCCGGCCACCCGCAGCTTCCAGGCGCTGCGCATCCTCGTGAACGACGAGCTCGGCGAGCTTGAGCGGTGCCTGGGGCAGGTGTGTGACCTGCTGGGGGCGACCGGTCGACTGGTGGTCATCAGCTTCCACTCCCTGGAGGATCGCATCGTCAAGCGCTTCATGCGCCGGGAGTCACGAGGGCCCGAGCTGCCCAAGGGGCTCCCGGTACCGACGGCCGGGATGGGAGGGCGCCTGCGCATCCTGGGTAAGCCCCTGCACCCCTCGGACTCCGAGGTTCGGGCCAACCCCAGGGCCCGCAGCGCCACCCTGCGCGTCGCGGAGCGCCTGCCATGACCCGCGGGGCCTATTGGCTCGTGGCCTTGCTGGCGCTCGCGGCGACCGCGTCCAGTGTCTCGACCGTATACGCCAAGTACCTGAGCCGCACGCATTTCGTCCAGCTCCAAGAGCTGCGCAGCCGGCGCGACGCCTTGGACGTGGAATGGAACCGGCTGCGTTTGGAGGAGGCCGCCCTCTCCACCCACGTCCGGGTGGAGCGTAAGGCCAGGGGCGAGCTAGGCATGTATCTGCCCCGCATCGATGATGTCCTGTTGATCGAAGAGGCTGGCCATGGCCTTCCCTAAGAAACGCTCGCGGCACGCCGAAGCCGAGCACGCGCGACCCAACCTGAAGCTGCGCCGCCAGGTCCTGCTCGGCGGCCTCTCGATGGCGGCCCTGGCCCTGGTCAGTGCGGTCTTTTACCGTCAGGTGATCGAGACCGATTTCCTGCAGCAACAGGGGGAGGCGCGTTACCTGCGCGATGCGGAGATCGCGGCCCGCCGGGGGATGATCGTGGATCGCAACGGCGAGCCGCTGGCCGTCAGCACGCCGGTGGAGACCGTTTGGGCGGACCCGAGCCTGCTCGCCACCCGCCTCGATGCCATCCCGGCACTGGCCAAGGTCCTCGGCCTGGACGCCAAGGCGCTTGAGGCAAAGGTCCTGGCCGACCCCAAGCGACGCTTCATCTACCTGAAACGCCGGGCGAGCTTTCAGGAGGCCCGCGCTGCACGAGAGCTGATCGACACCCAGGACGTGCCAGGTGTCGACTTCGAGACCGAGTACCGCCGCTACTACCCCGGCGTCGAGGTCTTCGGCCACGTTCTCGGCTTCACGGATATCGAGGATCGGGGGCAGGAGGGCATGGAGCTCGCATATGAAAAATGGCTCGGCGCCGAGCCCGGCCGACGCCGCGTCATCCAGGACGGACGCCACCGCATCGTCGCCGAGGTGGAGCAGATCCGCCCCCCGCGCAACGGCAAGGACCTGGTCCTGAGCCTGGACCGGCGACTCCAGTTTCTCGCCTACCGGGAGCTCAAGGCGGCGGTGGCGGAGCACAAGGCGGTCGGGGGCACGGCCGTGGTCCTCGACGTGGCCACGGGCGAGGTGCTCGCCATGGTCAACCAGCCCGGCTATAACCCCAACGACCTGCGTGGCGGAGAAGGTGACCGCCGGCGCAACCGCGCCCTCACCGACACCATGGAGCCGGGCTCTACCGTCAAGCCCCTGGTGGTGGCGGCGGTCCTGGAACGAGGCCTCGTAAAGCCGAGCACCCGGATCGCCACGGGCAAGGGGACCCTGGCCGTGGCCAACGGGACCGTGCGCGACGTGCACAGCTACGGCACCCTGGACGTGACGGGCATCATTACCAAGTCGAGCAACGTCGGGGCGGTGAAGCTGGCCCAGATGATGGACTACAAGGGACTGTGGACCACCTACGATCAACTCGGGTTCGGGCACAAGACCGGGGTGGAGTTCCCCGCCGAGACCCGCGGAACCCTGCGTCCCTATAAGACCTGGCGGCCTTTCGAGCACGCCACCATGGCCTTCGGCTATGGCCTCTCGGTCACCGCGTTGCAGCTCGCACAGGCCTATTCCGTCCTTGCCGCCGACGGGATCAAGCGGCCCGTGACCCTGCTCAAGCGCGACGAGGCGCCGGAGGGCGTCCGGGTGCTCACCGCCGCCACGGCCAAGGC
>JBAPYD010000782.1:0-2462 GCA_049284555.1 Chromatiaceae bacterium
ACCGTCGTCTTCGCCGCCCGCAGCAGGTCCCGAGGGCTCGGCCTGGGCAATCAGGAGACTGGGGCCGGCGGCAACCTCCGCCCCTTGCGTCTGACAGACCGCGCGCCCGTCCGGGAGCCCGGCGCAATCCCCGATCGGACGCGCCCCGGCCACCGTCGAGGCCAGGCCTAGCGCGATCAGAACCAGTGGCAGGCTGAGGGTGGATGGACACACGCTCGGTGACTCTGATGGTCGTCCCCCAGAGCCTCGCGTCCGGGGTCTGACGTGGCGCCGCTCGGCGCCGGACCCCGGGGGCTCGGTGGACGGGCGCGGGCGAAGCTGTAACCATGTCACATTCCGCTCGGACCAGCAATTGCGCGCGCGGTCCAAGTGGCGGTGACCGTCAGGGCGGCGGCCTGTTTCGAGCCTTCGGAGGCGTGTTTGACAGAACGGCACGATCGTTTGACCCGCTGGGTCGGCGGGGTCCTCGGCACGGAGGCATTCACCCTCGAGCCCGCCTCCTCCGACGCCAGCTTCCGCCGCTACTGGAGGGTGCGACATGCGGGCGGCACCCTCGTGGTGATGGACGCGCCACCGGGGCTCGAGGATTGCAGTCGTTACGTGGACCTGGCCCGGCGCCTGCGCGCCATCGGGCTTCACACGCCGGAGATCCGGGCGGAGGAGCCGGCCGAGGGCTTCCTCGCCCTGTCGGACCTGGGGGACCGGGTCTACCTGCGCGAGCTCAATGCCGAGAATGCCGATCGGCTCTACGGGGATGCCCTGGGGTCCCTCGCCACCATCCAGGCCCGCGGACCGACAGCGGGGCTGCCCCTCTACGACGACCCCTTTCTGCGCCGGGAGCTGGACCTCTTCCGTGCGTGGTTCCTGGGCGCGCACCTGGGGGTGGAGCTCACCCCGGGGGAGCAGTCCGACTGGGAACGGGTCTGCGACGTCCTGGTCGCCAACGCCCTGGAGCAGCCCCAGGTCTGTGTCCATCGGGACTACCATTCGCGCAATCTTATGCTGACGAGTCCGAATCCGGGCATTCTGGACTTTCAGGACGCGGTCGTGGGTCCCGTCACCTACGACCTGGTGTCCCTGCTGCGGGACTGCTACATCGCGTGGGGAACCGAGCGCGTCACCGACTGGACCCTCGGCTACCTCCAGCTCGCCGTCGGGTCGGGCATCCTGCCCGAGGTGGAGCCCGGGCGCTTCCTGCGCTGGTTCGACCTCATGGGGGTCCAACGCCATCTCAAGGCCTGCGGCATCTTCGCCCGGCTCAACCACCGGGACGACAAGCCCGGCTACCTGGCGGACATCCCCCGCACCCTGGGCTATGTCCGCGAGGTGTCTGCCCGCTATGCGGAGCTGGAGGGCCTGCGGACGCTCATCGAGCGGCGGGTGGACCACATCGACGGAACAGCGCGCTGAGGGGCGCCTGAAGCGCACTTCGACGGATTCATGGTGCCGGCGCGGGAAACGCCGGTCTACGACCTTCCCGGCATTTGATCGGCGCGCGTCCCGAGACGCGCAATAGATCAGCGCTTCCCCAATGGGTTGTGCCGCTTGGTGCATTGGCGTTATCTTTTGCCACTTCGCCTTTTGCACAGAGGCGGTTTCCCGAGGGGCGGAACCGCCTTTTTTGCTTTTTGGACCCTCGCGAAAGACCCATCGGGACTGGCGCCATGAGCGATCCCTTGATGTCGACCTACAAACGGCTCCCCGTCCTCTTCGAGCGGGGTGAAGGCGTCTGGCTCTGGGATGATCAGGGCAAGCGCTACCTGGACGCCCTGGCCGGGGTGGCGGTCTGTGGTCTCGGGCACGCCCACCCGGCCCTGAGCGCCGCCCTCTGCGAGCAGGCGGGCCGTCTCGTCCACACCTCGAACATCTACCGCATCGGCGAGCAGGAGCGCCTGGGGACCCTCGTCACCGGGCTCGCGGGCATGGACCGGGTCTTCTTCGCAAACTCCGGGGCGGAGGCCAACGAGGCGGCGATCAAGCTGGCCCGGCTGTACGCCCATCGCCGCGGGATCGAGAACCCCGCGATCCTGGTAACGGAGAACAGCTTCCACGGCCGCACCCTGGCGACCCTGACGGCCACCGGAAACCGCAAGGTCCAGGCCGGTTTCGAGCCCCTGGTCCAAGGCTTCGTGCGTGTCCCCTACGATGACCTCGAGGCGGTGGAGACCGCCGCCGTCAATCGCAAGAACATCGTCGCCGTCCTGGTGGAGCCGATCCAGGGGGAGGGGGGCATCAACATCCCCGCGGACGGCTACCTGCCGGGCCTGCGTTCCCTCTGCGACCGGGAGGGCTGGCTGCTCATCTGCGACGAGATCCAAACGGGGATCGGACGCACCGGCCTGATGTTCGGCTTCCAGCATGCCGGCATCACCCCGGACGTCATCACCCTGGCCAAGGGGCTCGGCAACGGCGTGCCGATCGGCGCGTGCGTGGCGCGGGGCGCCGCGGCGGAGGTCTTCGGG
>JBAPYD010000783.1:0-7382 GCA_049284555.1 Chromatiaceae bacterium
GGGTCGGCCGCCGGGAGGCCCCGGGCCCGAGGGAGTCGCACGCGACCGATCACCGCATCCGGCGCCGTGGAGGAGGCCGGCACGAGGGGACCGGTGGGCCTCCCCTGCCCCAAATGCGGTCGGGGCCTTATCATCCAGGGTCGGCGTGGATTCGGCTGCGATCGCTACCGCGAGGGGTGCGACTTCGTGGTCTGGCGGGAGATCGGCGGCAAGCGACTCACCGAGCGCCAGATCGCCGAGCTGATCCGGACCCGGCGGACGCGGCTGATCCAAGGGTTCCGCGATCCCTCCGGTCAGGCCTTCGGGGCCCGTCTGGAGCTGAGTCCCGACGGGCAGACCGTGGTTCGCCGAGCGGGTGCGTCCCGGTCCGAGGCTCAGGGCGATGCGGACTGATTGTGCCGGGCCGTGGGGGGTAGTCGGGCTTCAGCCCGACAACTGCGCCACCAGCCGCCACGGCGGACTTGTCGGACTGAAGTCCGACCTACAGGGGTGGGGCTCGCCGGCCCCGATCAGGGCCGACTGGTCCGTGGGCTCAATCAGGAGGGCAGGTTCTTGAGTCACCTTTGGTATGGGGCTGGTGTCGAGAGCGGGGACATGCGGTTGGTGGCCGGTGTGGACGAGGCGGGCCGGGGACCCCTGGCGGGTCCCGTCTGCGCCGCGGCGGTGATCCTGGATCCGGGACGCCCCATCCCCGGGCTGGACGACTCCAAGCGCCTGAGCCCCGCCCAGCGCGGGGCCCTGGAGCCCGAGATCCAGGCCCGGGCCCTCGCCTGGTCCCTGGGCTGGGCGAGCGTGGAGGAGATCGACCGGCTCAACATCCTGCAAGCGAGCCTGCTCGCCATGAGCCGCGCGGTCGCCACGCTCGTCCCCCGACCGGTGCGTGTCCTGGTGGATGGCAACCGTTGCCCGGAGCTTGGCTGTCCGGCCGAGGCGGTCGTGGGGGGTGATGGGCTGATCCCCGTCATCGGCGCCGCCTCCATCCTCGCCAAGGTGGCCCGGGACCGTCACATGGAGCGGCTGGAGCTCGACTACCCAGGCTATGGATTCGCCCACCACAAGGGCTATCCGACCCAAACGCATCGGGAGGCCCTGAGCCGCCTCGGGCCCTGCGCGGAGCACCGCCGGACCTTCGCACCGGTGCGCGCCCTGCTTGGGGAGTCCCTCTGATGCTCCGGTTGCCCCTGACCCTGGCCGCCTGGGGCGGCGACGCCTTCGCGGCGACCCTCAAGGCCGAGCTGGGTGCCTTGGCGCCAGCCGAGCTGCACCTGCACCGGCTCGCCAGCACTGGCCACGCCCTGGATACCAGGGTGTCTGTCACCTTGCTGGAGTCCCGGGAGACGGCCGATGTAATCGAGGCCCGTCTGGGTGTCTTCTTCGAGGAGATACTCCCGGGCTGCAGCTGCGGGGACGAGCCCGAGCCCCAGCCCGGCTTCGGGGAGCTGATGCTGCAGATCGACAAGGCCACGGCGCGGGCCGAGCTGGCGCCCATCGTGGGGGCGGCGCCCTGATGGGTCCCGAGATGAGTCCCCAGGTGGCGCCGGTGCTGGATCGGGGGTTGGATCAGGATCCGGAGGAGATCCTCCGCCGCATCTTCGGCTACACGAGCTTTCGCGGCGCCCAGCGGGAGGTCGTGGAGCGGGTGCTCCGGGGGGGCGACGCCCTGGTGCTGATGCCCACGGGGGGCGGAAAGTCCCTCTGCTACCAGATCCCGGCCCTGCTGCGGCCTGGTACCGGGATCGTGATCTCGCCCCTGATCGCCCTCATGCAGGACCAGGTGGACGGGCTCCGCCAGCTCGGGGTGCGGGCCGCCTTCCTCAACTCCTCCCTGTCCCCGGCCGATCAGTGGGAGGTGGAGCAGGCCCTGCTGGCGGGCGGCCTCGACCTGCTCTACGTGGCCCCGGAACGGCTGCTGACGGAGCGTTTCCTGGACCTGTTGGACCGGGTGCCCGTCGCCCTCTTCGCCATCGATGAGGCCCACTGCGTCTCCCAGTGGGGCCACGACTTCCGTCCCGAGTACACTCAGCTCGACCGGCTCCACGAGCGCTGGCCGGCGGTCCCGCGCATCGCGCTCACCGCCACGGCGGATGCCCCGACCCGCCGGGAGATCCTGGAGCGGTTGGGACTCGCCGCGGCCGCCCAGTTCGTCGGTAGCTTCGACCGGCCCAACATCCGCTACCGCGTGGTCGAGAAGGACCAGCCCCGGCGCCAGCTCCTGGCCTTTCTGCGGCACGAGCACGCCGGGGACTGCGGCATCGTCTACTGCCTGTCCCGGCGCAAGGTGGAGGAGACCGCCGAGCTCCTGCGCGGCCAGGGGCTCAACGCCCTGGCCTACCACGCGGGCATGACGGCGGAGCAACGGCGTGCCAACCAGGCGGAGTTCCTGCGGGGCGACGGGGTGATCGTGGTGGCCACCATCGCCTTCGGCATGGGCATCGACAAGCCGGACGTGCGCTTCGTCGCCCACCTGGATCTGCCCAAGAGCCTGGAGGCCTACTACCAGGAGACCGGCCGTGCCGGGCGCGACGGGCTCCCCGCCGACGCCTGGATGACCTACGGACTCGGCGACCTGGTGATGCTGCGTCGTCTCATCGAGGACTCACCGTCCGAGGAACGCTTCAAGCGGGTGGAGCTGCACAAGCTCAACGCCCTGCTCGGGTACTGCGAGTCCACCCAGTGCCGGCGCCAGGTCCTGCTCGGCTATTTCGGCGAGTCACTCAGTGAGCCCTGCGGCAACTGCGACACCTGCCTGACCCCGGTAGAGCGCTGGGACGGCACCCTGGCGGCCCAGAAGGCCCTCTCCTGTGTCTACCGCACCGAGCAGCGCTTCGGTGTCAACTACTTGATCGAGGTCCTGAGGGGCTCGGAGAGCGAGCGCATCCGCCGCTTCGGCCACGACCGTGTCACCACCTTCGGCATCGGCAAGGAGCTCTCGGCGGACCAGTGGAAGTCCGTCTATCGGCAGCTCGTGGCGGCGGGCCTGGCGTCAGTGGACGTCGAGGGTCACGGGGCCCTTCGGCTCACCGAGCGGAGCCGTCCGGTGCTGCGGGGTGAGAGCCGGGTCTGGTTGCGCCGGGACCCCGAGCGCCGACGCCAGGGTTCCGGACAGCGGGCGGGCTCCGCCGAGGCGCCCCTGGACCCGGAGTCGGCCCTGCTCTGGGAGCGCCTGCGTGCCTACCGGCGCGAGCTGGCCCAGCAGCAAGGGGTGCCGCCCTACGTGATCTTCAGCGACGCGACCCTGAGGGAAATGCGGGTCTACCGGCCGCGGGATGCGGGCGAGCTGGGCCGCATCAGCGGGGTCGGTGTCGTCAAGCTCGAGCGTTACGGCGAGGGCTTTCTTCGGGTGCTGGCGGACCACGCGACCGAGCACGGGCGTCCTGCAGACTGTCCGCCCCTGCCCGAGGCGCCGACGCGCGCCGTCCCCGTCCGTGAGGGCCGCACCTGGGACCTGGGGCTGAGCGCGACGGTGCGCGAGACCCTGGCGCTCCGCCGCGCTGGCGTCGACATGACGACCATCGCCGAGCGCCGCGGCATCAAGGTCACGACCGTCTACAGTCACCTGGCCCGCTGCATCGAGGAGGGCGAGCTCGGCCTGCGGGAGGCCGTTCCACTCGGCGAGGACGAGATCGGCGCTATCCGATATGCCTTCGATCAGCTCGAGCCCGACTCGCCCTTCACCCTGAAGCCGGTCTACGAGGCCTTCCAGGGCCAATACGACTATGGCGTGCTGCGCTGCGTGCGGGCCGCCATGACGGCGGATTGCTCTGTGCCCCGTGGGGGAAGCACTGACTGATTGGGCGTCCCGCGCGGGCCAGGACCCCTGCGTCTCGGCGTCTCCCCAGGGCTTGCCGGCGTGGCGGACGACTAATACCCCCTCAAGCCCAGCAGCCAGGGTCGCCCCAGATACAGATACAAGGCGTTGTTGCCGCCGTCGGCATGACCGTACCCCAGATAGACCGGCCCCAGGATGGTGTCTGCGCCGACGAACAGGGCACCAGCGACCCGGGTCTGGTCCCACCGGATGTCGGCCCGATCCTGCCAGGTGTTGCCGGCCTCCAGGGACGCGCCGGCGTAGGTGCGGACCAGGCCGCTGCCCAGATGGCGCAGGTAGATGGCCCGGGCGAGGCCCGCGTAGGGACCCGAGAGCTCCCGTTGATTGAAGCCCGAGAGATTCAGGAAGCCGCCCAGCCGGTAGTAGGCCTGGACGGGGACTTCACCGCCGAGGTTGCCCCCGAGGCTCAGGGCCCCGAGCAGGCTGTCCTTGCCCCAGGTGCCGGCCTTGAGCAGGTCGAGCCCGAAGAGCTCGTAGTCCTCGGAGGACCCCAGCCACTCCCGCGCGGTGATCCCGTAGAGCTGGCCCGCCCAGCCGGAGCGTGGGAAGTTCAGGCTGTCCAGGGAATCGATGGTCAGGTGCGCCTGAAGCTGCCCGACGTCGAACTCATAGTTGCGCACCTCCGGATCGCCGATCTGCAGGTCTAGATCACCCGAGTAGAGGCTGTAGCGCAGGCCCAGGCGGCCCCATTCGTCGATGTTTCGGCCCCCTTCCAGGGAGCCCCCGTAGCGGGTGATCTGATACTCGGCAACCGGCACGTCCCGAGACTGCGCGTCGAATACCCGCAGGTTCTCCGTCAGATAGCCCAATGCCGCCTGGGCGTACCAGCGCTCCGCCGGGTCCAGGGGCTGATAGACCTCGGTGATGATGCCGGGCTCCTCGCCGCCCCGCAGGATGGTGCGCCACTCCCCGTTGAGTCCGTTCAACGGGGCCATGGTGTAGGCCGCCCCGATGTTGAACATGGAGTCCCCGGCACCGGTGGCCGAGAGCTCCAACCCGCCCTGCAGGGAGCTGGTCCCCCAGGACTTTCGGTTGGCGTCGATCACCAGGCCGGTCTCACCCTCCCGCTTCTCCACCCGATAGCGCACGCTCTCGAAATTGTCCTGGTCGTACACGCGGGCGAGCTGGTGCCCGATGGCGTCCGGGTCCAAACGGTCGCCGGGGCGGATCTTGAGGCGGCGCGCGATGACCGCGTCGTCGAGGCGCGAGTCGTTCTCGATGCGGACATAGTCGATGGTCGGGGGTCGGTAGGCCGGTGGTCTGTGGGCGACCCGATAGGCCTCGTACTGGTCGGGCGGCAGGGCCAGACGGGCCAGATCCGGACCCTTGGCGACCGCCGCGCGGCGCCCGATGGCCACCGCGGTCGGCATCTTCTCGAAGTCGCTGGACAGCACCTCGCGCTCCAGGGGAGGCGTGATCAGGAGGTCCCGGGGATCCAGCCTGGCGATCTCCGCCTCCGTGTTGTTGAAGGTCACCAGGGAGGCGATCTGATCGAGCATGGCCAGCACGTTGGTGATCTCCTCTCGCTGGCGGCGGGGCCCGCTGACGTCCACGGCGATCACGATGTCGGCCCCCATGCCACGCACCACGCTCACCGGCAGATTCATGGTGAGGCCCCCGTCCACCAGGAGCCGGTCGCCGATCTCCACCGGGGCGAAGACCGCTGGGACCGCCATGCTCGCGCGCATGGAGGTGGCCAGGTCTCCCTTGTCCAGGACC
This sequence comes from Chromatiaceae bacterium, assembly GCA_049284555.1. Taxonomy (GTDB): domain Bacteria; phylum Pseudomonadota; class Gammaproteobacteria; order Chromatiales; family Chromatiaceae; genus Thiodictyon. The sequence continues at coordinate 5,549 of JBAPYD010000783.1, forward strand.
ACGAGGTCCCCGGTCACCACATCGGTGGCGATCGCCCGGAACGGGATGCGCAACGCGTCGAAGTCGTGGGTCTCGCTGGCGGGCAGGGCGTACTTGCGCAGGGCAAGCTCCAGCTTCTGGCCCTGGATCAGGCCCGGCACCAGCTCCACCTTCCGCTCATTCTCGATCACGCCCGGCCTGGCCTTGATCAGAAAGGTACGGTCGTCCTGCTTGCGGCGGAAACGCCGGTCCTCGCGCGGGGGCTGGTCGTCGAAGATGTCGTCCCAGTCGATCTCGTCGATGGTGCGCTCGATGTCGCCCGGTGACATCCCCATGGCATAGAGGCCGCCGACGATGGATCCCATGGAGGTCCCGGCGATGTAGTCCACGGGGATGCCCATCTCCTCCAGGGTTTGCAGCACCCCGATGTGGGCTGCCCCGCGGGCCCCACCGCCGCCGAGGGCGAGGCCGATCTTCGGTCGGTCGCCGGCGTTGGCGGGCGGCGCGGATACCGCCAGGGCCAAGGGGACCAGCAGGGACAGGACGAGTGGCAGTGACAGGGAGACGCGGCTGCGGGTCAAGATGGTTCTCCGGGGGTGCGCCAAGCGGGGCTGGTGGCCCAGGGCCGGGATTATCGCCCACCGGGGGGATGCGGCGCAGGCGAGGATCGCGGTGCCCCGGCGCCCGCCTGGCCAGGGTGAAACCGAAGGGGTCAGGTTGCCGGCGGGCCCGGGCGGCGCCGCTCAGACGCCTTCGATCGCGGCGGCCAGGGTCTTGACGGCAAGGATCTCCAGTCCGTCGATCCCTTCCCGGGGGCTGTTGCCCGCCGGGACGATGGCCCGGCGGATACCGTGCTTGGCCGCCTCCCGCAGTCGGTCCGGGCCGTTGGGGACCGGACGCACCTCGCCGGAGAGGCCCACCTCCCCGAAGACCGCGAGGTCCAGGGGAAGCGGCCTGTCACGGTAGCTGGAGAGCACCGCCAGGACCACGGCCAGGTCGGCGGCGGTCTCGTTGATGCGCACCCCGCCCACCACGTTGACGAAGACGTCCTGGTCGAACATCCCCACCCCGCCGTGGCGGTGCAGCACCGCGAGCAGCATGGAGAGCCGATTCTGATCCAGCCCGAGGGCGACGCGTCGCGGGTTGGCCAGCGGGCTCGCGTCCACGAGGGCCTGGACCTCGACCAGCAGCGGCCTCGTACCCTCCCGGGTGACCATCACCAGGGAGCCTGGGACCGGCTGGTCGTGCCGGGAGAGGAAGATGGCGGAGGGGTTGCGCACCTCGCGCAGGCCGCGGTCCCCCATGGCGAAGACCCCCAGCTCGTTGACTGCCCCGAAGCGGTTCTTCACCGCCCGAACGAGCCTGAAGGCCCCGCCCGCGTCCCCCTCGAAGTAGAGGACCGTGTCGACCATGTGCTCCAGGACCCGGGGACCGGCCAGGGCCCCCTCCTTGGTCACATGGCCCACCAGGAAGACCGCGGTGTCCGATCCCTTCGCAAACCGCACCAGCTGGGCCGCGGTCTCGCGAACCTGAGAGACCGAGCCCGGTGCGGATTGGAGCAGGTCCGTGTAGAGGGTCTGGATCGAATCCACCACCATCGCCAGCGGGCGCTCCCGCTCGGCCTGGACGAGGATCGGCTCCACGCGCGTCTCGGTGAGCAGCCTCACGCCGGCGCCGGTCAGGCCCAGGCGCCTGGCCCGCAGCCCCACCTGCTGGTTGGACTCCTCGCCGCTCACGTAGAGGACCGGGCCCCTCGACCCGAGGTGCTCGCAGGCCTGGAGCAGGAGCGTCGACTTGCCGATTCCCGGGTCGCCGCCGAGCAGGACCACCGAGCCCGCCACCAGGCCGCCCCCCA
>JBAPYD010000784.1:0-1812 GCA_049284555.1 Chromatiaceae bacterium
GTTCAACTCAGCCTGCCAATGGTTCTCCTTGAGCAGGTACTTGAGCTGAGCCAGCAATTGCTCCATCAGTGGGCCGCGCTCGGCCTAGGGAATCATCGGCCGTTCTTTGAGATCGGGCATCGACAGCTCTGGACCCTAACAGTGATGGCGACACATGGAAGGTGACTTTAACTTACCTTCATAGATCTCTGATATAATGGCAATGGCCTTCTGAGAAGCTGCTGAGTCAACCGCCAGCCTAACGGCATCGGGGTCCTTTCTGCTCAGCGTTGAGGTGGTATTTCTCAGTTAAGGTCGCGCCCGCACGGAGACCAGGCGGATCAGCCTGCAACCCGGGTACCGAGATTTTCAAGTGATCATCAGCCATCAATAGGAATTCAACGTGACAGATGTACTCACTCGAAGGGCGGCCCTCGGCCGGCTCACATCCATCGCACTCTCGCCGCTGTTCGTCCCGATGCTGCTGGACGCCAAGCAAGTCGACAAGCACCCCGGCGCACTGCTGCCCGGCGAATACACCTGGAATCCGGAACTGTCTCCCAAGGGGCCGGTGGCCGTGATCGTCTCCGTCCCTGAGCAATTGGTCCATGTCTACCGCAATGGGGTACGCATGGCGGTTTCCACCTGCTCCACCGGCAAGACAGGACATGAGACGCCCACCGGCGTCTTCACCGTACTGCAAAAGGACAAGCACCACCACTCGGCCACCTACAACAACGCCCCGATGCCGAACATGAACCGCTTGACCTGGGACGGCGTGGCGCTGCACGCGGGCAAGTTGCCCGGCTATCCTGCGTCACACGGCTGTGTGCGCTTGCCAATGGACTTTTCGGAGAAGCTGTTCGGGATCACCCATGTGGGCACACCGGTCATCATCGCGGGTGCCCATCAAGACCCCAAGCAGATCGTGCACCCCGGGATGGTCCTGAGCGGCTATGCCGACCACGAGTTTCAGGACGTGCTCACCCACCTGGAGGACCAAAAGCATCCGTCGGACTGGGAAAGCGCCGACGAACACCCAGTCACCACCGTGATTGCCTCCACCTCGGATCGGAAGATCGACTTGATCGAGAATGAGTCCGTGATCACCAGCGGGCGTCTGACCGGTTCGTCAAGCGATGACCCCGACGGCCAGTATGTCTTCGTGCTGCAAGGTGCTCACAGCGGGCAACAGGGTATGGCCTGGCACATGATCAGCCACCATCACGCGGAAGGTGTCGAACGGTTAGGTCAGTTCGACTCCGGAGAGTCAGTGATCGCCTCATTGAAGACCGACGGGGAATTCCGTGCCCGGATGGCCCGCAGCATGCATCCCGGCATGGTGCTGATCGTCACCGATGCGCCGATGTCCGGCGAGTCCCGCTCCACGGGCGGTTTCCGGATCATGGCCTCGCATCATGAGCCAGAACCGGCATCCCGGGGTCCTTGGGTTGTGCAGGTCGCAAGCCTGACTGACCCCGCCAAGGCGGAACATCTGGCCGACGAGCTCCGGGGGCGGGGTTTCAAGGTTTTCGTCGTCCCATTCGAAATCAATGGAACAACGTATCGCCGCGTGCGCGTGGGTCCTCTGCCGAGCCGCTCCGAGGCGGTCGCGACGGCCCAGTCACTACAAGCGGCGACCGGATATCAGGGTCAGGTGCTCATGAGCTGAGTCCGGCAGACATGCCTCGTGCCAGTCACCAAGCGAACGCTTGGTGACGCCTTCCCAGGGAGCGGGGTATCCCGGGCCGTGCGCGTGCGTCCGTCGGAAGTTGAAGCTCCAAGGGGCTGCCGGGGGGAATCCCGGGGATTCGGAAAGGACCAGCCCTCTGC
>JBAPYD010000785.1:0-6515 GCA_049284555.1 Chromatiaceae bacterium
CCAGATTCATGGAGGTCACCTTGCCGGAGACGCCCCCGGCGTCGACCACGTCGCCCACGTCGAAGGGCCTGAAGAAGAGGATCATCAGGCCGCTCGCGAAGTTGCTCAGCGAGTCCTGGAGGGCAAAGGCGATCACGAAGCCGGCGGCACCGAGGACGGCCAGCAGGGGACCGATGCTGACCTCCAGCGCGGCCAGGGCCATGATGACGCCGACGGCCATGACCACCCAGCGCACGGAGCCGACCAGGAAGTTCTCCAACAGCTTGGACGCTCGCCCGGTCATCCGCAGACCCCGGTGCACCGCTCGGCTGAAGAGCTTGGAGAGGATCCAGGCGGCGAGCAGGATGCCCAGGAACAGGGCGATGTTCCTGGCCCAGCGCAGCCCGCCCTCGTCCGATGTGAGCCAGCCCTTGACCGCGACCCAGGCGGAGGTGGTGTCCTTCACATCGAGCGTGATCCCGGTCACCGAGCCCATGTACAGCCGGTAGTCCTGGATCATGGCGAGGGTATCGGCGTCCTCCTGATCGGTCTTGGTCTCCAACTCGACGATCACCGCCTTGAGACGGTCGAGGAGCTGGGTGCGCGCCTCGCGCAGGGTGTTGACCTGCTCCAGCAGATCGAGCTTCTCCTGCTCCTTTTCCTGCTTGGCCTCCGCCATGGCCTGGGCCGCGGAATCCATGCCTTGCACTTGCTCGTCCGTGCCGCCGCCCGTGCGCACGGCCGTCTCGGCCTTCTCCCGGACCTCATCGGTCGCCTGCTGGGCGTCTCGAGTGGCCTCCTGGACCACGTCCACCGCCTCCTTCGCGGACTTCACGCCGGTCGAGCCCGCATCCTCCACGCTCTCCTGGACGCGATCGACCGCCTCTGTTGCCCGATCCGCCGCCTCCGCGGCCTCGTCCAGTCCAGCGCGGGTTTCCTCCGATAGCTCGCCCTTGGCCTCGGCGGTCTGCTCCGCCGCCGCGGCGGCCTCCTCGACCGTGTCGCCGATCTCGCGCATGGTCTCCTGGGCCGCCTCGGCCGCCTGTTCGGCCTCTTCGGCCGCCTCGGTGTCGCCCGATGCCTCGGCCTCCTCGGCCTTCCTCTTCACGACCGCGAGCTGCTCTTTCGCCTCCTCGGCCTTCTCCCCGACCTCCTTGGCCTTCTCGATCTCGCGGTTCTGACGTTTCACCGCGATCTCGGCCTGGGCGATTTCCTCCGCCTGCTCCTTCACCAGGGACTGCCAGCCGTCGGCCTCCACGAGAAGCTCGTCCTTGGTGAGGGGCTTGAGCAGGAGCGCCAACTCGTCCACCGGAATATCGGGGTCGGCAGTGGTCACCGGCTGCGGTGGAGCCGCCTCTTCGGCGGCGAAGGGGGCAGGGGCGGTAAGAGCCAGCAGCGCCCCAAGGGCGGCGGCCAGTGTGATCCGGTTAGAGTGCTTCACGTGAGATTCCAGAGTCTTCTGAATGAGATCGCGCCATGATGCGCGGCGCGCGGACTGAATGAACGGATGAGCGGGTCCAGGGGCCCAACAACTCCAGTCGGTCAACCTTAGGTCGCCGGCTTGCGGAACCGCAGGATACCCCACCGCAGGTAACCCTTGCGTCCGGCGTCGATCCAGTGGCCGAGCCCCGCCAGCATCCGCTGGATGTATTCCTCGGAGACCTGGCCGGTCAGGCTCGGCGCCCGCCGGCTCAGCTCGTCGCTCACGCGGCCGTAATGGGTCACCAGGTTCTCGGTCAGCTCGATCACCTCGACCTCCCTGAGCCCGTGGCGCGCAGCCGCCTCACGGTAGAAGGCGATCGAGCCGAGCGAATCCAGGTGGATGCGCTCAAGCACGGGCTGCAGCACGTCGGCGGGGCAGTCGTCCGCCTGCATGGGATCGGTGAAGATCAGCTCGCCGCCCGGGCGCAGCACCCGCGCCGCCTCAGCGATGACCTGGTCCCGGTGCCCGCTATGCAGGATGGCGTCCTGGGACCAAACGAGATCGTAGGCGGCGTCGGGCGTGGGGATGGACTCGAAGCTGCCGTCCACCACCTCGATGCGGTCCGCGAGACCCTGCACCTGGTTTAGGGCCCGGTGGCGTGCATTCTCCTTCTCGCTGAGGTTGAGCGCGGTGACATGGCAGCCGTGGGTTCCCGCCAGAAAGCGTGCCGCTCCCCCGTAGCCCGCACCCATGTCCAGCACCCGGGTTCCGGCGCCGAGTCCCTGGATCAGAGAGGCCATGCGCTCGACGGTGCGGCGGCTGGCGGCGGCGATGGACTCATCCGGAGTCTCGTAGAGCCCGATATGGATATCCTCTCCGCCCCAGACATGAAAATAGAAGTTGTCGGCATCGTCGCTGTTGTAATAGCTGCGGGCGGTCTCGACGATCTGGGGATACTGGCTGGTCATTCCTCTTCGCCCCCTTCGATGTAGCGTTTCTCCGCGACGTGGATGAAGAAGTCGGGCTCGGTCTCCCGATAGGTCTCCTTGAAGTCCCCATAGGTGATGATTCGCTGGAACCCGACCTCTCGCAGCAGACGGCGCACGTACTTCTTGCGCAGGGGAAACATATTGAGATGGAAGACCTGGTCGCCCGCGAACTCGTAGCGGAAGCGCGCAAGGGACTCGTCCATGTGCTCCGGGGTGGCGCGCACATTTTCGCCGCAGTAGTAATAGCTGTGCCTGGGCTCGATCTTATGGTCGAGGATGGCGTCGTAGTTGCGCTGGTCCAGGATCAGGATGCCGTCGTGGCGCAGCGTGGCGTAGAACTCGGCGAGGGCCTTGCGGCGGTCGTTCTCGTCGTGAAGATGCGTGAACGAGTTTCCCAGACAGATCACCGCATCGTAATAATCGTGCACGTCGCGATTCAGCCAGCGCCAGTCGGCCTGCACGGTGCGCAGGATATGGTCGCGGCGCCGCGCGTTCTCGAATGCCTTGCCCAGCATGACGGGGTTGCCGTCGGCGCTGGTGACCTCGAAGCCCGCCTCGATGAGCTGGACGGAGTGGAAGCCGGTGCCCGTGGCGACGTCCAGGACCTTCCTGGCGCCGTGCGCCTTCAGCTCGCGGATGAAGAAGTCCCCTTCTGCCTTGGCCCGGCCGTCCCAGTCGATGAGGTCGTCCCATTTCTCCACGAACGAGTGGACGTACTCGGCCTGGTAGTGGTTGGTGTCTCGGACCGCGAGGGGGTTCTCCCCGAAGTCCTGCTCGGCTTGGATATGGCTCATGTCACCTCCTGTCCGTTGAGCGGAATGGGTTTGGTGCCAGAAGACGCAAGCAGTCGAAAACCCTCCGATTCAAGCGCCCTATGTCTTGGACAATAAGCCATCGCCCCCAGGGGCAAGGACTCTTGCGCTTTCGCTGGAGCCGCGGCCTGAAATGCCCTCGGCTCCCCCAGTCTGTCTTGTCGATCGGCGCGGATGTTGCGCCCTGATGTGCGGACCCTTGTCCGCCCGGAACACGTGCTGAGCACATGATTGATGAGGCGATCGTGGATCGCCCAATAGCGGGTCGCGCGCTATCGCCGCAACCCTCGCGGGGAGACCGGAAGCGACCGCTAAGTAGCGAGTCGTAGACCCCCGACGCTCAAACATCCTACGCGACTCTGAGGATTTTTCCACCCCCGGGCAAGACGCGCCGATCGGGTGTTCTGAGCCGGGGAGAGGGCTCGCTGTCCTCCCTCAACGGCCCGCGGCCGGGGGGTTGGAGTCGATCTCCCCGCTTTGGTCGGCAGCCGGAAGCATTTCCAGGACGACCGGCGAGGTCCGCACCAGGGCCACGAACCCGGTCTGGTCTGCCACGGGCGGTGCGGAGCGTCGCGCCATCCGGTAGAGGCCGAAGAGCGCCAGCAGCCCGGCGGTCGCCGCGGACATGGCGGGTAGCCCCACGGGGCCCGCGACTTCCATCGCAAGGCCAGCGACCACAGGGCCGCACAGGGCCCCGACCCCGTAGATCAGGAGCAGGCCGCGCGTCGCCTCCAGTGCCTGGCCCTGCTCCAACTGATCGTTGGTGTGGGCGACGCTGATACCGTAGAGCGAGAACATGAGCCCGCCATAGAGAAAGGCGTAGGGGATCAGTCCCGACTGCCCCCTCGATGACGACATAGCCGGCGAACAGGGCGACCGTCGCGGTGGCCAGGCTGGTGAGAATGAGCACGATGCGGCGATCCAGACGATCCGACAGATGGCCTATCGGCCACTGGAGCAAGGCCCCGCCGATGATGGTCGCGCTCATCAGCTGCACGATCTGCGGCTCCTCGAGCGGTAGCCGCTGACCGAAGACCGGGGCCATCCCCCAGAAGGCGCCGTTCACCGTCCCGGCGCTCAACGCGCCCATGACGCCCAGGGGCGAGGCGCGAAGCAGCTGGGGCAGGCGCACCCGCATCGAGACATCGATCCTGGGCTCGGTGACACGGGTGACGGCGACCGGAATCACACCCAGGGAGATCAGCACGGCCGCGAAGGCGAACAGCGTCAGTGACGACGAATCTCCCGCCAGCAGCAGGGTCTGGCCGAGCGCGAGGGCGACCAGGGTGCTCATCATGTAGAGGGCGAAGACCCGGCCGCGCCCGGGTCCCGTGGTCTGCTCGTTGATCCAGCTCTCGACGACCATGTACAGACCGACCACACAGACCCCATTGAGCACCCGCAGCCCGAGCCAGGCATAGGGATTGACCAGGAGCCCGAACCCCAGGGTCGCGGCCGAGGCCAGGGCGGCGAAGGCCGCGAAGCAGCGGATGTGACCGACGTTGCGGATCAGTCGGGGTGCGAGGACGGTCCCGGCGATATAGCCAGCGTAATAGCCGGCCATGATCAACCCGATCTCCAGGTCGCCGAAGGAGGCCAGGGTCGCCTGGACCCCAAGCAGGGTGCCGAGCAGCCCGATGCCGACCAGGATCAGGCCCAATCCGCCGAGCAGAACCAGGATCGTGGGCGTCATTGGTCGCGGGCCGCCTCAGATCCCACCCGTTGCCGGGTCATGGCGCGGGTTCGCCGGACTTTGGCCGGGCCCGGCCGGACCCGAGCAGGCGGGCCAGGTCCGCGATGCCCCGCCTGGGTCTGGAGCGCCGGCCGAAGCTCTGGGTGATGCGGTCGAGCAGGAGGGGCGGGAGCGCGAGCAGCGCGTCCTCGAAGGAGCCGATGACCAGCCCCAATCCCTCGGCGACGCTGTCGAGCACGCCGGTGAAGCTGACCTGGATCCAGTCCACCCCCGACTCCACCCAGTCGCCCACCGGAATCCTGAAATCCGGTATCCCCCTGGTCATGGCGCGCCCGTCCTGTCGAGGGTCTGGAGTTGGGTCTTCCAGTCGATGTCCTCGGCGATGTCCCGGGCCTTGAAGAGCGTGCTCACGTCCGCCCCGTAGAAGAAGGAGCGGACGTGTTCGTTGGCGGGCCTCGAGACGATCTCCTCGGGGTAGCTGTCCGCCAAGGCCCGGAGGCCGACGGTCTCCAGTGCCTCGAGGGCCCTGGCCCGTCGCTCGCCCCGTCTCACCCCGGACACCTCCAGCCCGAAAGCGGCATTGACAAGCCCCTCGGGATGTCTCCCCAAGGCTCTGAATGGAAGCGGTCATCAAAGAGCGCGCCGATGGCTCGGTGAGCAAGACCGCGATACCGCGACCCCTAAGGTAACCTCGGTGAAAAGGCCGCCGCAACGAACGGGGAATCACGGCGTTTACGATTCGTGCATTACTGCCCGGCGTGGATCGAGGCCTCCCCTCGGCGCCAGCCTGGCGATCGGCGCGCCGGTCTGGTAGTGTAAGGGCTTCAGGGAGTTGTAGAGTCGGCTAGGGACGACGCCGGAGGCGGCCATGGGCGCCTTCTTGGGCATGCCGGCGCTGTCTATTGCCGGGGCAGACGCTGTCCATGCGAGCGTCGCCCGATGAGCTCCATGCGCGGATTTCCACGGGCGAAAGGCCATGCCCTATCAGCCGCTCGATCCCGCCCCCGCGGACCGACGCTCAGCCTCACCCTGCTGCGGTCGAGTCTGGGCGCCCCAGCGCTACGCGGTCCGTTCCCACTAGATCCCAGACTCCAGACCCGGGTCTCCCAGGGGACCCGTCAACCCGCGGTGGCGTCGGGGCCGCTCCCTCCCTTTCCCGCCGCTTCATCCACCGTGTAGGAGAGAACCGGATGTGCGGCTTCTGCGGAGAGATTCGCTTCGACAACACTGCCATCGACCTGGGTGCCCTCGGGGCCATGAGCGCCGCGATGGTCCCCCGGGGACCTGACGGCCATGGCGTCTGGCAGCAGGGGCGGATGGCCCTCGCCCACCGGCGTCTCTCGATCATCGATCTCAGCGTCCACGCCGCCCAGCCCATGGTGGACAGTGAGCTGGGTTTGACCGTTGCCTTCAACGGCTGCATCTACAACTACAAGGACCTGCGCAAGGAGCTCGAGGGCAAGGGCTACCGGTTCTTCTCCCACGGCGACACCGAGGTGGTGCTCAAGGCCTTCCACGCCTGGGGCGACGCCTGCGTGGACCGCTTCCACGGGATGTTCGCCTTCGCCGTGGCCGAGCGTGACACGGGCCGCCTGACTCTGGTCCGGGACCGCCTGGGC
>JBAPYD010000786.1:0-3300 GCA_049284555.1 Chromatiaceae bacterium
GGGGCGGGTCTATCGGTGCGACTCGGATCTCACCCATACCCCCATGTTCCATCAGGTCGAGGGGTTGCTCGTGGACGAGCAGGTGAGCTTCGCGGACCTCAAGGGGGTCCTCTACGACTTCCTGACCGACTTCTTCGAGCAGGACCTCATGCTCCGTTTCCGGCCGTCCTATTTCCCCTTCACCGAGCCCTCGGCGGAAGTGGACATCCAGTGCGTGATGTGCGGTGGCACGGGTTGCCGGGTGTGCAAGCAGACCGGCTGGCTGGAGGTGCTCGGGTGCGGCATGGTCTATCCGGAGGTGTTCAAGCAGGTAGGCATAGACCCGGAGCGCTACCTCGGTTATGCCTTCGGTATGGGCGTGGAGCGCCTGGCGATGCTGCGTTACGGCATCGACGACATCCGACTGTATTTCGAAAACGATCTTCGCTTCTTGAGGCAGTTCGCCTGACCCGGAGTCGGGCTGGCCCCATCGTATCCGGGCCGAGCCGCGGTGCTTAGGGCGGCTCGCCGCGACCAGAAAGGAACACGAGATGCGCTTCAGTGAGTCCTGGCTGAGGGAATGGGTCAGTCCCCCGATCGACACCCGCACCCTGGCCGACCAGCTCAGCATGGCCGGGCTGGAGGTCGACGCGGTGGAGGCGGCGGCCCCCCGGTTCAGTGGTGTGGCGATCGGTCGGGTGGAATCGGTCGACCCCCACCCCGATGCCGAGAAGCTCCGAATCTGCTCGGTCCAGGTCGGGCAGGGTGAGCCCCTCCAGATCATCTGCGGGGCCTCCAACGTCGCGAGCGGCATGATGGTCCCGGTGGCCCTCGTGGGCGCCGAGCTCCCGGGGGGCATGAAGATCAAAAGGGCCAAGCTGCGGGGGGTCGAGTCCCTCGGCATGATCTGCTCCGCCAAGGAGCTGGGGCTGGCGGAGTCCTCGGAGGGCATCCTGGCGCTGCCCGCCGATGCCCCCGTGGGGAAAGACGTCAGGGCCTGGCTCGACCTGGATGATGTCTGCATCGAGGTGGACCTGACCCCCGATCGGGGAGATTGTCTTTCCATCGCCGGGCTGGCCCGGGAGGTCGCGGCGATCAATCGTCTGGATCTGACCCCCGTGGTCGTCGAGCCGGTCCCGGCGACCCTCGATTCCCGTTTCCCGGTGCGTCTGCTGTCCCCGGATGCCTGTCCCCGTTACGCCTGCCGCATCATCCGTGGAATCGATGCCCGCGCCGAGACCCCCCTGTGGATGCGGGAGCGCCTGCGTCGCGGCGGTATCCGCGCCATCAGCCCGGTGGTCGATGTGACCAACTATGTCCTGCTCGAGCTCGGTCAGCCGATGCACGGATTCGACCTGGACCGCCTGAGCGGGGAGATCCGGGTGCGGATGGCGGAATCCGGGGAGGAGCTGGGTCTCCTCAACGGCGAAGCGATCACCCTGCGCCCCGACACCCTGGTCATCGCCGACGCCGAGCGCCCCGTCGCCTTGGCGGGGATCATGGGGGGTAGCGCCACCGCGGTGGACGCCGAAACCCGGGACATCCTGCTGGAGAGCGCCTATTTCACCCCCAGCGCGATCGCGGGCAAGGCCCGGGGCCATGGCCTGCATACGGACTCGTCCCATCGCTTCGAGCGGGGTGTGGACCCGGACCTCCAGGTCCGCGCCATCGAGCGTGCCACCCGTCTGCTGCTGGACATCACGGGCGGTGAGGCGGGACCGGTGGTGGACCTGGTCTCGGAGCCCCATCTGCCGCGACGGGAGCCCCTGGCCCTGCGGGCGGAGCGGTGCGAGCGCATTCTGGGTATCGCGCTGCCCGCCGAGGCCGTCGGGGAGATCCTGGGGCGTCTGGGCATGGAGGTGGCCCCCACGTCCGATGGCTGGCGGGTGACGCCGCCGAGCGCCCGTTTCGACCTCATCCACGAGGTGGACCTGATAGCCGATATCGGGCGCATCCACGGGTACGAGCGGATCCCCGTCAGTCACCATGCCTCGGCGATGCCCACCAAGGCCCCGCCGGAGGGGGCGCTGGATCTGGACCGGCTGCGGCTCGCCCTGGTGGGGCGCGGCTTCCAGGAGGTCATCACCTACAGCTTCGTGAGCCCCGAGGTCCAGGCCCGGTTGGAGCCCCGGGTCGAGGGGTTGCGCCTGGCCAACCCGATCAGCGCGGACCTCTCGGTCATGCGCCTGTCCCTGTGGCCCGGACTGCTCCAGGCCGCCCGTTACAACCAGGCCCGGCAGCAGGAGCGGGTAAGGATCTTCGAGACCGGTCTGCGCTTCGTGCCGGGCCCCGATGGCCTGCGTCAGGAGCCCGGCGTCGGGGCCCTGGTGATCGGCGGCGTGGACCCGGAGCAATGGAGTCAGCCGAGTCGCCGGGCCGATTTCTTCGACATCAAGGCGGATCTGGAGTCCGTCCTCGCGCTGAGCGGTGTCCCGGAGCGCTTCCGCTTCACCCCCTCGGAGCACCCGGCCCTGCATCCGGGCCAGAGTGCGCGCATCGAGCTCGATCATAAGCCCGTGGGCCTGGTCGGCATGCTCCACCCGCGTCTGGCCGGCGAGCTGGACCTTGTTGGCGACGCCTATCTGTTCGAGCTGGACCTGGCTGCCCTGAGCGCGGGGATGCTGCCGCGCTTCGACCCCATCTCCCGCTTTCCCGCGATCCGTCGCGACCTGGCGTTGGTACTCGACGAGTCGATCCCGTTCGCCGATGTGGAGCGCTGCGTGCGCTCCGCCCTCCCGGATCTACTGCGCGAGCTCGTGCTTTTCGACGTTTATGCGGGGGAGAGAATAGATTCGGGGAGAAAAAGTTTGGCCTTAGGATTGATTTTACAGGCTTCTTCTCAGACACTTACGGATGATGAGGTAGAGGAGGCGATCCAGCGGGTCCTGAGCCGCCTCCAGTTCGAGCTTGGTGCACGCTTGAGGGACTGACGCTATGGCATTGACCAAGGCCGACATGGCCGAGCATCTATTCGAAGAGCTTGGGCTCAACAAGCGGGAGGCGAAGGAGATCGTGGAGATGTTCTTCGAGGAGATCCGCAGCGCCTTGGAGCGCGGTGAGCAGGTCAAGCTGTCGGGGTTCGGGAACTTCGACCTCAGGGAGAAGAAGGAGCGGCCGGGCCGAAATCCGAAGACAGGTGAGGAGATTCCCATAACCGCCCGTCGAGTAGTTACTTTCCGTCCGGGTCAAAAGCTCAAGTCACGGGTGGAATCCTATGTTGGGCACGACCGATAGCGATCCAGATGTCGGTAGTGCCGAGCTTCCACCCATCCCGGGGAAGCGCTACTTCACCATCGGCGAGGTGAGCGAGCTGTGCGGGGT
>JBAPYD010000787.1:0-2581 GCA_049284555.1 Chromatiaceae bacterium
AGGTCGGCACTACACGCGCTTTTCGCCCGTTTTCCGCTGTCCGGAGACGCACAATCAGCGGGTTACGTGACCTGCTGGCCGCAACATTGGGCCGATTGCAGGTCGAGCTTGCGGAAGTCGGGCTAGCTTCCGTGCGGGACGGGGTTTGAAACCCCGTCCCGAACGTTTTGGGCGCCTGGGAACCCCGCGCATTCCTCATCGACCCCGAAAACGTTTTGGGCGGGGCGCAGGTCCCGTCCGGTATCGGCAGGCATTGTCCGGAGGAGGGATTTGGTCCGGGCAACGGCGTACCAACGTGGGTGTGGGTCGCGAAGATCCTATGCTCGTTTGGCCCGATGCACGCGCAGTTTGACATCGGTCGCCACGACGAAGCAGTCGGACCACGCGTCGGCATCCGCGGAGCTGAGCACCTGCACAATGCGACGCGTCAGGGCAAGACGGCCGGGCTTGCTCAATCGGACGAGCATAAGCCCGGCGTGGGTACCGGGCTGGAAGCGGCGCAAGTCGGAGAAGTCGAGGTCTTGGGTGATGAAGAACCGGCCCTCGCGCTGCGCCGCGAGCCAGACATCCGGGTCGAGATGACCTTTGAGGCCCTCCTGCGGTACGGTGTCCGCTTCGTGACCGAGCGCCGAGAGGGCGGACGCTAACGCCCCCGGCAGATTCTCGTCGAGCTTGATCCTCATGCAACCTTCGGCAGGGGTGGGATCGGCAGGTCTTCTTCGGCGGACGCGGCCGCGAAGGCGACAACGGCGCGGAGGTCGTCGGCGGTAATGGTGGGATAGTCCGCGAGGATCTCGTCGAAGCCCCCGCCTTCGGCCAGACTTGCGAGGAGCGTCCTCAGTGTCACGCGTGTTCCCTTGATGACGGGCTCTCCCCCGCAGATTCTTTGGTCTTGGTGAAAATGGCTCAGGTAGTCCATCGCTGTCCTCGTTAGACGAAAAAAGCAGCGCTCTAGGGAAAGTATACCCATCTCCTAACGCTCCATCTCCGCGGCTCCCGATTTCCCCAGCGAGGCAGGAGCCAGGCTCAATTTCTCGCCATCCCCAGCCGGCGTACGGCGAAAAGCGGCTGCGGTTCCGCCATCTTCGCGGGAGACGTGATGGCGGATTGCTCTGCGGGCATTCGACCTACGTCTGTTAAACCTTGGACATGCTCAACTGGCGGCGATTTCGGGTTCCCCGGAGACGTGGTCCTACACCGTCAACCTGCTGGAGTGACGCTGTGACCGGCTGATGGGGCTCATCGACGTCGTACGTGAGGCGGCGCGGCGTACCCGTCGGGAACAGGTGCATGTCCAGTTTCGGGCGCGGCGAATACCCGATCCGGTAACGACGTTCCCAGCGTCTGCTGAACCTCACACAGCGGTCGTTGCCATCCGGCGCGCGAGTGACTCATTTGGGTCGGGACCTGCCTGTAAGGTGATGCCCTCCGACGGATGGCAATTCGCGTGGAGCCGTCATCAGAGCGTAACAGCGCGGCGTCCGCTTTCCGGAAACGCTCCCGGCTCGTTGCCGCCGCGGCCGGGGACCGCAAAGCGCGTGGACCGGTCATCCGGCAGACCCCTGTTGAGGGGCCGTTCCAGAGGGGTTCCAGGTGAACCCGGCCGTGGAGCGAGAGCTAGCGTGGCGGGGTCAGGCGCTCCGCCGCGGGGTGTGGCTGAACAGGTCCGCGGCGGGTCAAAGGCCGCCAACCCGAACGTAGATCAGGCAGCCGCTCTCGGAGAAGGGGGTGTGTTGGCTCAGATGAGGGCTGCGGATCCAGGTCCCTTCCGGATACCGGCCATGCTCATCGGCGAACTCCCCCTCCAGCACCAGGATCTCCTCGCCGCCCCAGTGGGTGTGCCGCTGGAAGTGGGTCCCCGGGTCCCAGCGCACGAGCGCCACGCTCTCGGGATAGCCGCCTTGCGCATAGAGCGGTCGGACGCGGAGTCCCTCGACCAGACCCGGCCGCCAGCCGGCCGGATCCCTGGTGTCCTCGACCAGACGTGGCCGATCCGCCCCGGGATACTGGCGCAGGCGCACGAAGAGGGTGCAGCCGGTTTGCGAGCGGGGTGAGTGGCGGCTTCCGTGGGGGTTCATCAGGAAGGTCCCGGACGGGTAGTCTCCGTGCTCGTCGGAGAAGACCCCGTCGAGCACCAAGATCTCCTCCCCTTCCGGATGGGCGTGCTCTGGGAAGGCGCCACCCGGTACGTAGCGCACGAGACTCGTCACCGGCCCGTACTCGCCACCCGACCGGTAGACTGGCTTACGCCACACGGTGCCGCTGGGGCTGGACTCCCAGGCCATGCGCGTGGTGTCGACCACTACCCGGCGGCCGAGGTCGGCGTTGACATCCCCAAGATCCGCGGGGATCTGGTGCGGGGTCGCTCTACTGTGGGTCTCTGGGTCGTTCATGGTGAGCGCGATTGGCACGGATTGGAGCCCAGGGGGACTATTTGCCAGACCGGGAGACGTTCCGCAAATCGAGGACAGTTGATCAGCGGAGCAGTCGGGGTGCGGGCAGAAAAGTGAAAGTTGGCGTTCTTGGGGTCGGCTACCAGGACTCGCCGAAGGGTCGGAGATCCGCTTCGAAGGTCCAGGCG
>JBAPYD010000788.1:0-5252 GCA_049284555.1 Chromatiaceae bacterium
GGACCTGGCCGCCCCGCCGCAGCCAGGCCACGGTCTGCATGCGGTTCTCCACCTGCCCCACGTCCGCCACCGGCCGGTCGCGGCTGCCCTCCTCCCCCTTCTCGGCCGCAAAGCTGAAGTCGAAGACCGAGACCTGGTAGTCCCCGCGCTGGCCCTCCATGCGGTCCTTCACCAACGGGGGGCCCTGGGTGAAGAGATAGAAGCCCGCCCGCTCGAGGGAGCCGGGAAGTGGGTGCTGGCCGGCGACGAACTGGAAGCCGAGCTCGCCGGCGACGCGCTTCAGGGCCTGGCGCCGCTGTCCGTCCAAATAGAGTGCGGCCCCGACGATGAGGACCGCGACCGCAACGAAGATCCAGATCCCCAAGGGACGGCGCGCCATCTCAGGGCCCGCTGCCCCCCTGGCCCGGGCGACGCTCCCGGCGCAGGGCGCGCCGCTGACGCAGGCTCACCAGGGTCCAGACGGGGCCGGAGATGGCGTAGAGCAGGAACCCGAGAAAGAGGATCACCGGGGGATGGATCACGATCAGTGCGACCGCCAGCATCACGCCAACCGTGAGCATGAAGGGGACCCGTCCGTGCAGGTTGAGCTGCTTGAAGCTGAGATAGCGGAAGTTGCTCACCATCAGCAGACCCGCTGCGACGGTGACAAGCGCCATGAGCCAGGCCACGTCCGCGGGATCAATCTCCTGATCCGCACCGATCCACACGGCCCCCGCCACGATGGCCGCCGCCGAGGGGCTGGCGAGCCCTTGAAAGTAGCGCTTGTCCGTGCTCCCCGCCTGGGTGTTGAAGCGGGCGAGGCGCAGGGCCGCCGCCGCCGTATAGACGAAGGCGGCGAGCCATCCGAGCTTGCCGAGACCCGCGAGGGCCCAGTGATAGGCCACCAGGGCCGGGGCAACCCCGAAGGCAACCATGTCGGACAGGCTGTCGTACTCGCCCCCAAAGGCGGTCTGGGTGTGGGTCAGACGGGCGACCCGACCGTCGAAGCCGTCGAGCAGCATGGCAGCGAACACCGCCAGGGCGGCCGCCTCGAACCGCCCCGCCGCGGCGGCCAGCACCGCGTAGAAGCCGGCGAACAGGGCCGCCGTCGTGAACAGATTGGGCAGCAGATAGATGCCGCGGGGACGTCTACGCGGGGTCTCGAGACCTTCGACTGGCTCTTCCATCGGGAGACTACCTGGGATGCGTTGGGCGCGAGTATAGGCCCGAAAGCCGTCCCCGGCCCGCCATGACCGGCAGGAGGCGGCCTCGGCCTGCGACGACCGGACCTGGCCACGGGAGGAACCGGGAATCAGCGCAGATAGGGGCCTTCCCGCCCGATCTTGCCCGGACCGTCGAGGACGTAGACGCCCGCGGAGTTGGCGCGGACCCCGAAGGCGATCTGCCCGCCGCTCACCTGGATCTGGTTATCGGTCACCGCGTCGCGATAGATCCCGTCGCGGACCCCGTCGATCCGGATCTGTTGGTCCGCGCCGATCGCGAGCCCGACGACCGCGTAGCTTCCGGCCTCGGAGAGATCCCGGATAAAGCTCATGCCACTCCCCCACTCCGCCACGCGGCTCATGGGCGCCTTCTGCAGGGCGGGGATCGCACGCCGGATCTGGTTGAGCCGCTGGATGTGCCGGTAGAGGGGGTGGGACTGGGTCTCGGCGATCCGCTCCGGGACGAGATGATCCCCAAAATAGGCCCGCCCGGTCTGGTCCAGGGTATCCCGCTCGCCCTCCACGTCCTGGGGGGCCCCCTTCATGAACTCGATCTCCTCGCCGAAATACAGGCAGGGGATGCCTCGGGCGGTCCAGATGAGGTTGTAGGCCGCCGCCGCCATCCACTGCTCGCCCTTGAATCGATACTTGAAGTCGTTGTCCGGTCCCACGTCGTGGTTCTGCAGAAAGGTCACGAGGGTGGTGACATCGCCATAGATCCAGTCCATGGAGAGGATCTGGGCCGTGCCGCCATAGGTCCCCTTGCTGACCGTGTCGCGGAAGGTCGAGAAGAGGCCGAAGTCGAGCACCGAGAAGCCGGAATCGCCCCCGGACCTTGGGTCCCTCGGGTCGCGGCCCAGCCGGGTGTACCACCAGGGCCGGATCTCGGAGGGCCCATTGTCCCCTCCCCCCAGGTCCCCCCAGCCGTAGCCCTTGACCAGATTCTCACCGAAGACGAAGAGCCCCGGCTTGTGCGCCTTCCAGGCGTTGACGTATTCGAGCAGGTTGCCCCGCTCCACATGCTTGACGGTGTCGATCCGCAGGGCATCGACACCCATGTCGAGATATCGGTTGATGGCCCCGATCAGGTAGTCCTTGACGTTCTGCCGCTCCGTCGCGAGGTCGATGCAGTCACCGGCGATGTGCCTGTGCTGCAGGGGGTGGGCGCTCTCCCAGTCGCCACCGCAGATGAAGCCGTCCTGGTGATACCAGGCGGGATCCAGGGTCCCGGGGTCGATGCCGAAGAAGCGGCCCGGTTGGTAGCCCGGCCGCGGGACCGTCTCGCCGCTCCTCGGGTCCTCCAGCGGCTCCCGGCCCTCCGGGTCCCGCCCATGGCGATCCCGCCACCAGTCGGGGGCAAGGGGATTGTCGATGTCATCCCGGTTCGGCCATGCGTAGTTGCCCAGGTTGCCCTGGTAGGGACCGTGGTCGACACGCCCCTGCCCGGAGCCCTGGGGCACGTAATACTTGATCGGCAGATGGTCCACATGGACCTGGCCCCGGATGCCGTACTGGCAGGAGTGATTGACCACCACGTCCTGGATGATCTTGATTCCCTTGGCATGGGCGGCATCGATCAGGTCCTGGTAGCTGGCTCCCGGGGACTCCAGGCGGGGGTCGATGCGGGTCCAGTCGTAGGCGTGGTAGCCGTGATAATCGAGGCCGGATCGGTTCTCCACCGGGGGGGTGATCCAGATCGCGCTGAAGCCCAGGTCGCGGATGTAGTCCAGGCGCTCGATCAGACCCTTGAAGTCCCCCCGCCAGTGGGGATCGATGGCACGCCCCGACGCGTCAAAGCGGATACGATCCCGGCAGAAGAAGTTGTTGGAGGGGTCGCCATCGTAGAAGCGGGTGGTAATCAGGAAGTAGATGGTCTCCTCCCTGAAGTCGGTGCGCTCCGTAATGGGGGCCAGGGTGGCGGCCGACGCGACCACCGACCGGGGCTGGGAGGCCCCGCGAACCGTCGCTGGCGTCGAGGCCGCGGCGGATCGGGTCCCGCGCGGATTCTCCGCGGGAGCCGCATCGTGCCAGTGCCCCCGGGCATCCAGCCAGCCGTCCCGATCTCGGGCCAGGTCCGGGGTTTGGTGCCCCAACGCATCGGAAATGACCATGCGGACCGATTCAGTCTCGGGAAACCGGAAGAGGTACCAGCCGGACCGGCCCACCGACGGCTCCATCCGCTCACCTGGCCACCCGCTCCCCGGTCCCCCCGGAACCCTGTCCCAGAAATGGATGTAGAAGGGGGGCTCCCAGGTCCGCGGGGCCTGAAACTGGATCACCAAGTCCTTGGGCAGTCTCGACATGGGACACACCTCCGCGGGCCTAACTAGACGAGGGGACCGAGACGCCCGCCGATCAGGCCCTGGATGCTGGAGAGCAGCCGTTCCAGGGGCTTCTTGCGGGCGCTGTACTTCAGCTGCCAGAGGTCCATGGTCTCGCTGCGCTCGAGCAGGAGGTCGTCGCTGGTCTGGAGGGCATCCACCAGACCCAGCTCCGCCGCCCTTTGGCCGTGCCAGTACTCACCGGTCGCCACCTGGGCCAGGTCCAGATTCGGCCGGTAGGTGCCGACGAATCCCTTGAACAGGGCATGGGTCTCTTCGAGCTGTTCCCTGAGCTTCTGGCGGGCCGCCTCCGTGTTCTCTCCGAACAGGGTCAGGGTGCGCTTGTACTCGCCGGCCGTGTGGAGCTCGAAGTCCACACCGTTGCGCTCCAGCAGACGGTGAAAGTTGGGCAGCTCCGCAAGCACCCCGATGGAGCCCAGCACCGCGAAGGGGGCGGCCACGATCCGCTCGGCCACGCAGGCCATCAGGTAGCCGCCGCTGGCCGCCACCTTGTCAACGGACACGGTGAGATGGACACCCCGGGCGCGCAGGCGCGCGAGCTGGGAGGCGGCCAGGCCGTGCTCGCTCACGGTCCCGCCCGCGTTCTCCAGCCGCACCAGGACCTCATCCCCGTCCCGATGGTCCATGAGCACGGTGGTGACCAGCATGCGCAGGGCCGCCACCTCGCTCGCGCGGATGTCCCCGTTGAAGTCCATGACGAAGAGCCGCTTCCGGCCGTCCGGCTCTGCCCGTTGCTTCTCGCGCGCCTTCTCCTGCTTGCGCTCGGCCTTGAGATAGGCACGGTAGGCCTTCTTGGGCAGGGATGACTGCTTCACCGCCCGGGCCAGATCCTGGTAACGGGCGTTGAGGTCCAGGATCTCCAGGCGCTCACCCTCGGGCCGATTCAGGGAGTGCCGGGCGCGGCTGGCGAGTAGGATCAGAAGACCGATCGCCAGCACCAGGGTCAGGGTCTTGGCCAGGAAGAGACCGTAGTCCTGTAGTAGCTCCATCAGGCTCGCCCCGGTCTACACGGCGATAGGGGCGCGGATGGATGGGTGGGGGTCGTACCCCAGGATCTCGATGTCCTCGAAGCGGTACTCGAACAGGCTTTGGGGCCGGCGCTCGAGCCGCAGGCGCGGCAGGGGCCGGGGCTCGCGGGCAAGCTGGGCGAAGACGATGTCATGGGTCAGGTGATTCCGGTAGAGATGCAGGTCGCCGAAGCAGTGGACGAACTCACCCACCTCCAGATCGCACTGCTGGGCCACCAAATGGGTGAGCAGCGCATAGCTCGCGATGTTGAAGGGGACACCGAGGAACAGGTCGGCGCTGCGCTGATAGAGCTGACAGGACAGCCGGCCATTGGCCACGTAGAACTGGAAGAGGCAGTGACAGGGGGCCAGCGCCATACGCCCCGCCGCGACGTTGGCCTGGGGGCTTCGCGTCTCGTCGGGCAGGTCCGCCGGGTTCCAGGCGGAGACGACCAGACGACGCGAGTCCGGACGGGCCCTCAGGGTCTCGACCAGCTCCGCGAGCTGGTCGATGAGGCGACCGTCCGGACAACGCCAGCTCCGCCACTGGGCCCCATAGATGGGCCCCAGGTCCCCGTCCTCGGCGGCCCACTCGTCCCAGATGGAGACCCCCTCGGCCTTGAGCACCCGATTGTCGGTGGAGCCCGAGAGGAACCAAAGGAGCTCGTGGATCAGGCTCCGCAAATGGATACGCTTGGTGG
>JBAPYD010000789.1:0-1968 GCA_049284555.1 Chromatiaceae bacterium
CGCTTCGGCTGCCTGGAAGATGCCCGCGCCCACTGCCAGACCTTCTTCCACTGGTACAACCACCACCATCGCCACTCCGGGATCGCCTTCCTGACCCCGGCCGACCTCCATCAGGGGCGTGCCCAAGCGATCCTGGAGGTCCGCGCCCAGACCCTCCACGCGGCCTTCGCGGCCAACCCGGCCCGCTTCAAAGGCAGGCCCCCACAACCCCAGCACCCGCCTACCGCAGTCTGGATCAACCCGCCCGCCGAGGCCACACCCGACCCCAAGGAGCCTCCCGAGCAACTCTAATTTCGACACCCCGGTGTCTCATTTTCATTGACACATTCCGTCGCTGAAGGATGCGGCGCTTCGGGGGTTGCCCCGGTCGAAGAGCAAGCTGATTGAATGCCCAGACTTCCGTTAAGCAGCATCTCGAGAGGTTCCTCTGGCCGCCTCTCTAAAGGTCTGGGGCGACACTCCCAACTGCCGGCGGAACGCGCGCGTGAAGTTGGAGGTATCCGTGTATCCCAGATCGAAGGCGATCTCCGCCACAGGCTTATCGGTGCTGTCCAACCAGTCGGCGGCTCGATGCATGCGGACTGCAGTCAGGATCTGCGAGTAGCTCACTCCCGCTTGAGCGAGGGCCCGCTGTAGGCTGCGCCCGCTCATTGCGAGGCTCTCGGCGACGGTGTCGAGTTGGCAGGCCCGCCCGGCCAACAGGCAGCCGATCTGCAGCTGAACCATGTCGGCCAGGTTTGTCGGCAACGGTTGGATCAGCGGTGACGCCGCGTTTGCTTCCGTGGCACCCCGTCTCCCGGCAAAGCGCCGCCCCAGCATCCCCGAAGGGATCGTGAGATAGGTTTCCCCGGTTCCCCGCAACACCCGCGCCCCCGAGAGGTGTTCGATGTCTGGAAGGTCCTCCTTGGCCTTGTATGCAAGGCTGATCTCTCTGGGCGACCAGCCTGGCCCCGCCGCCCTCCTGATGTTCGCGATACTGACGACCAGAGACTCCAGGTGGGACTGGTAGCTCCCGAGCTCGGGCTCACCGGGGCTTGCGAGATTGAGTCGAAGCTCTTGCCCGTGTCTCGACAGCCAGAACCGCTGGCCCGTGATCAGCCTGTCGTACAGGGCGATGCCCTTTCGCAGGTAATCGCCAAGGGTAAGGGCGCCTTGGAGTGTCTGACCGTAGGGTCCGAGATCCTCGAACGAGGTCTCGAGGCCGACATGGAGGCCAAGATGCTCTGTGCCGAGAGCCCGGCAGGCCAGTTCCCCGAATCGAAAAGCGCTCTTCAGGGGCACGGCGGCAGCAGGATGATCGAGCAGCTCCGACGGAATGCCCGCCTGTGCCATGAGCCGCTCAAGCGGCGCGCCCACGGTTTGGAGGTGATCCGTGTAGCGCAGCAGCAAAGCCACCCTGGCCGCCGGGATGGGGGGATTCGCCAGGATTGCGTTCATTCGATGCGATTGGATGTGCCAGGGAAGCGCGGCCCGTCTTGCGCTTCCCCTGTGGGTGAATCGTCTTCGGCGGTGGTCCCGTCCGCTCAGGTCCCTTCTTCCCAGGAGCCCAGGTAGGCCACCTGCTCCTCCGTCAGGGTATCGATCGTCATCCCCAGGGCGGCGAGCTTGAGGCGCGCGACCTCCTGATCGATGGCCGTGGGGACAGGGTGCACGGTCGCCCCGAGCTCTTGCGCGTGCCCGGCCAGCCAGGCGACGGCCAGGGCCTGATTGGCGAAGCTCATGTCCATGACCGCGGCCGGGTGGCCCTCGGCGGCGGCGAGGTTCACCAGCCGGCCCTCGGCGAGGAGCCGGATACGGCGGCCATCGGTGAGTTCGTACTCCTCGACGTGCGTGCGCGGGCGCGTCTTGCCGACGGCCAGGGACTCCAGGGCGGGGATATCGATCTCCACGTTAAAGTGGCCCGCGTTGGCGATGACGCAGCCGTCCTTCATCAGCGCGAAATGCCGGCGATCGAGTACGTGCTTGTCC
>JBAPYD010000790.1:0-3399 GCA_049284555.1 Chromatiaceae bacterium
CGCTTACGACGGCTCTGCGCCGCCAAATGCCCGGGCGGGCCGCGACCAGCAGGTCTGGGTCGGAACGGGTGTCGTCCTGAGCGGGTCTGACAGCTACGATCCCAATGGGATCGGACTGGACTATCAGTGGTCCCTGGTCGAAACCCCTCCCGCCAGCGCACTGACCAGTGACGGCATCGCCCCCGTCAGCGACTCGGACATTCATTTCACCCCGGACGTTGTAGGGGATTACACGCTGAAGCTTGTCGTGGATAACAGCTTCGCAAGTGATGAGGATATCGTACGCGTCTTTGCCGATGTGCCGAATGTGAGGCCGAGCGCCAACGCGGGACCGGATCTGGCCGCGCGATCCTCGGACACTGTCTCCTTTGATGGAACCGGCAGCTCCGATTCGGACGGCGGTCCCAGCCCCTTGAGCTTCAGCTGGAGCCTCGTGAGTCAGCCTCCCGGCGGAACCCTCACGAGCTCGGACATCCAAGGGGCGCAATCGCCGCTCGCGCAGCTCGCGCCGGGCCTCGAGGGCAGCTTCGTGCTGCGGCTGGATGTGAGCGACGGGGATCTGGGCGATGCGGATAACGTTGCGCTTCTGATCGAGGACACGCCACCGAGCATCCAGTTCAGAACCCCGCTCGACGGCACCAAGGTCGGCACCACCACGCCCACCTATGACATCCAGTTCGACGACGGAGAGGGTTCAGGAATCGACCTGGGATCGTTCCAGCTCCTGGTCAACGGGACGGACGTGACCCCAAAGACGGCGGTCTCTCCCTGGGGCGCCACTTACACACCGACCGCTCCGCTGCCGACCGGGCTCAGCCAGGCGCTCGCGAGTGTTGCGGACCTGGCCGGTAATGTGTCGACGGCCGACACCAGCTTCACCATCTCGGTGTTCAGGGCGATCGCGGACTGCGGGCCCCAATCGGGGACGGCACCCCATACGGTGACCTACCGGACCCGGGGCGAGTTCACTGAGGGGAGCATCGTCCGCTATCGGTGGGACCGTGACGGCAATGGGACCTACGATACCTCCGACTCGGTGCCGCGGGATTACACCTGGACCTTCAACAGCCCGGGTACCTACAACGCCAGGCTGGAGGTGCTGAACAATCTGGGACAGACGGCGACGGATATCTGTGCCATCAGCGTCGAGCGGGAGCCGCCGATCGCCAGCGCATCCGCCGCCCCCTCCAACGGACCGGTGCCGCTTACGGTGGTGCTGACCTGCTCGGGTCAGACCAAGAACGGGACCATCACCCAGTGGGAGTGGGATTTCGATGGGGACGGGGCCTATGACTCCAGCTCGACCACCAGCGGAGTGGTCTCCCATGTCTATGACGCGGTGGGTGAATACTCGGCCCGCTGCCGTGTGACCGATTCGGCTGGCTTGACCGGTGTCTCCGGCGAGATCAACAGTACAGTGCGCCCGCGGCCGGTCGGCTCACCAACGGTTACGGCGAGCGCCTCGGTCACCAGTGGAACGGCGCCGGTGACGGTCAACTTCAACGGGACCGTGATCGACGACGGGAGCATTACCCTGTACGAATGGGATTTCGATGGGGACGGTCTCTACGATTACTCCTCGGGCGTGTCGCCCGCGGCTAGCCACGTTTACCTCAGTGGCGGCATCTTCGCCGCGACCCTTCGCGTCACCGACGATGCGGGCCTTGTGAGCCTCGACAGCATTGCGATCCAGGTCGACGTCGGCGCGAGCCTAGCGATCCCGGACGACACCTTCCTACCCGATCTGGGTGAGTCCGCCATCGTGAGAACGACGCTCTCCGGGGGCGCGCCGGTCCGTGTGTACGTTCGTGACAGCGCCGGGGTGATCGTGCGGACCCTGGTGGACGAGACCCGTCCATCCGGCACCTATGAGGACCATTGGGATGGGCGCGACGGGGGCGGCAACCTGCTGCCCGACGGCGCCTACTACGCCGTCCTCGAGTACGACGTGGGCGGCCGGACCAAGATCGTCGATCTGACTCAGACGACCGGTGGGACCCGCTACAACCCGACGCGCAACCGTCTACCGAGCCGGTTCAGCCCCTATGAGAACGATCCGCTCGATATCACCTTCACGATCCCGACCAGTCAGGGTGCCTCGGAGGTTCTGGCCTTCGTGGGGCTCTTCCGGACCGACACGCGCCTGGTGACGCTGCTCGACCGTAAGCCCTTTGGGGTAGGCACCCACACCATTCAATGGGACGGATTGTTGCCAGACGGCACCTTCGCCGTTCCGCCCCCGGGGGACACCTTCCTATTCGGTATCTGGGGTTACCGGCTCCCGGACAACGCGATCTATCTCTCGGCGGCGCCGCGGATCTCCAACTTCTCCGTGCAGCCGACCCTTTACAGCCCGGCGCGCGACGGCAGTCGCCCCCTGAGCATCGGATTCGACCTGGACAAGGACGCTGTCATGGAGCTCAAGGTCGTGAACCTCGCCACGGGCGGCGTGGTGTTCAGCGATCAGTTCCCAGGATTCTTCTCCGGGACCGGAAAGACCCTGTCTTGGAGTGGCCTCAACGGCGAGGGACATCTTCCCGACAAGGGCGACTATCGGCTCGCACTGACCGCCATCGACTCCTCCGGCGGCAGATCCTTGACCCGCTACATGTTGCTCAGGGTGTTCTACTGATGAAGCGTACGACTCTTGCCGCCGGGGTCTTCGCGGCCCTGCTCACCGCACACCCGGCCGTCCAGGCGGAAGCGCTGAGCGTCGAGCAGTACATCGCGCTCAGCATCGCGCGCCTCGAGCTGGCCAAGCAGAGCTGGACGGCCACCCAGCAACCGCCACCCGTGGAGGCAGTCGCCGCGTTCTTTGCCGGATACGGCATCGAGGAGACGGACTATCTGGCCTTCACGGGCGCCAACCGCGAGGCCATCGAGGCCTATCTTGCGGCTCATCCAGACGCCAAGGCGCGTATCGACGCACTCAGTGCCGAGATCGATCAGGCAATTCCGGAATAAGCGACCAGGAGACCTCGCCATGAGTCGGCGCAGCCCCTACGCCCACGTCCTGCTGGGATTCTGTCTCGCGGTCCTCGCCGCGTCTCCCTCGCTCGCCTTCCACTTCCCGTGGGATCAGGGCCACGACACCTTCCAGCCGAATCCGCCGGACGAGAGCCAGGAGCCCGAGTGCCCCGAGGAGGACAACCGCTGCGAGACCAGCAACCCGGTCGACATCGGCGCGGGAGACAAGGTCCAGCGCTATGTGGACTTCAGCTTTCCCAGCTTCGGCCCCCAGCTGGCGCTGCTGCGCTCCTATCACTCCCAGGACCTGTCGGATGGGCCCTTTGGCTTCGGATGGCATACGAACCTGACGGTGCGCCTGATCCTGGTCACGGACGGCGTCGCGACCACGGCCATCGTCGTGGAGGGTGACGGCAAGCGTAAGCGTTTCAC
>JBAPYD010000791.1:0-4781 GCA_049284555.1 Chromatiaceae bacterium
ACGAATCGGGCCGAGGTGGTACGTCCGGCGTCCGACTGGGCCGCGAGTGATCAGGTAGCCTTCCTCAACCAGGTGGGACAGATGCCGGTGGATGGTCTGGCGGGAGACTCCGAACTGCTCTGATGCCTCCGCGATGAATCCGGACTGACCGACCTTGACGGCCTTGATCAGAAATTCTCGGATTTCCCTGGCACGCCGCGTCCGGCCGAGTGATGGCGGGGTTTGGGCTGACATGGACCGTAAACTTTCGCTGCGAAAACCGGAGCGGAGCGTAAACCTACGCCGCGACGTCTGTAAAGTTTCGAGATCGCCAACAGCCGGTTACCAGGTTCTGACAGCCAAAAATCAAGCAGCCGTCGAATATGGACGTCTGTTTCGATCCTCTCGAAGTCACGCAGTCCGGCGCAGCTGGCGATACCCTAGCACCGTGACCGGTGCCGGGCCTGGCTCCAAGATCGCGATCGCGTCGAGCACGACCGAGGCGGCGACCAAGGTGTCGCCCGAGCGGACTCCAGCGACCCGGAGCCTGTCGCCGAGCGTAAGTCCAGCGACGTAGTTGGCAAGCGGTCCTTTTGGATTCGAGCTTTGGTCCCGACGCCAGGCCCACAGAGATCGCCCCGCGCAAACCTGTCGTTGGTCGCCTGTCGCAACAGCAGTTTAAAACTCCGGCCAACCCCGTGGTGCCATACTGCCGGAGTAGCCGATGGTAAGGGCTACAGCGGGAAGCGCTCGGTGAAGTGGAACGGGAGCAGGGAGGGGTAGTCGGCGTCAGCGCTCACCGGCAGGTGCTCGAGGACGTGGATCAGCCATTGCCAGGGGTTGACGCGGTTCTGCGCCAGCAGGTGGCCAGCAGACTGAAGAGGACCGCGGCGATGTGGCCGCCCCGCTCGGAGCCGAGAAAGAGCCAGTTCTTGTGGCTGACCGCCACCGGGCGGATGGCGGTCTCCACGGCGGCGTTGCTGATATGAACGCACGATTCACCCGTACCCCCTCGCCGCGGCGATCCTCTTGGCCGGACTCGGCGGACAGGGTTTGCCCGCCGTCGCCGCCACGCTGCACGAGGACGTCTCGGTGACCCCCGCGCGCCCGATCAGCGTGGCCGACTACATGCCGGTCGGCCAGGCAAAGGCGCACCTGGACAAGGCCAAGGAGGCCATGGGCAAGGACCGGAAGGAGCGGGCCAAGGAAGAGCTGAAGCAGGTCGACGCGTCCCTGGTGTACCCGGAGGCGGACCTCCCCCTCGGTTCCACCCGCACCCTGGTCGACCAGGCCAAGGAGGGCCTGGGCGAGGGCGACACCGAGGGCGCCGATGAGGCCCTGAGCGACGCCGAGGCCAACGTGGTCTTCCTCTCGGTCTCCTTCGACTCGCCCCTCATCCAGGCGAAGAGCGCCCTCTGGCGTGCACGTCAGGGCTTCGACACGGGCGACAAGGCAGCCGCCAAGACGAACCTCCAGCAGGCCGTCTCCGCCTTGGAACGGGCCGCTGCCAGCAAGGACGACCTGGTCCGCCGGGATGCTCGTGGAGGAAGTCAGGGATCTGGACGGGCTCATCGACGCCGGCGATTCCGCCTTCCCCGCGTGTCTCGACCGGGCCTGGCAGCGGGTTCAGGCCCTGTCCGAGCGGACGGCCGATTACGTCAGCACCGGTTGGGAGCGTCTGAGGGCCAAGAGCCCCGGGAAGGAGGACCTGATCGAGCCCAAGCTGTTTTTGTCCTATGGACGGATCGACCTCCCGGTCGCCAGGGACGAGGCGGCCACCAAGGTCGATCTCGCGGAGGCCGAGTGCTACCTCGAGTCGGCCGCCGACAAGGTGGGTGCCGAGGCCAAGCCCGAGTTGGAGGCCATCGCCGGCCGGGTCGCGGCCCTGGACAAGTCGCTCGCCCGGGAGGGCGGCAAGCAGCCTGATGCCGTCGCCTTCGAGGGGGTCGAGACCGGGCTCCCCGCCCTGATCCGACAACTCGAGTCGGGGGCCAAGGGCGCACGGAGCCGGCTCCGGCCCGCGATCCACCGACGCCCTTGGAAGGGGCCCTGGTTACGGCTCCCTGGCTGACTCGGCAGGCACCGCCGCCATGGATTGCACGACGCGCAGAGACCGCGAAGGGATTCGCGCGAGGCGGCCCGCCTATCGGTTTCATTCTGGTCGGGCGGGCGCGTCAGGCCCGACTTCCACGCGGTCAGCCCGACCCCGGCGGACGCTTGTCCGATCCCGCGGCGAAATCCAGGTCCGTTCGGGCGCCGACCCGCCTAGTTCCGTTGCCCCAGGAAGCGGACCGCCGGGCATTAAGCGGAACGTCTCGGTTCAAGATCGCGCATAATTAGCGGCCATCCTTCCCCCGCCACATCCGAACGAGGTATCCCCGGATGCATCGACAGCACCTCCCGAAGCCGCTCCAGCAGATCATCGAGGCGACCCATCGAGACCCCTTTTCCGTGCTCGGCCGGCACCCGGAGGGGGAGGGGGTGGTCGTGCGGGTGATGAACCCCCAGGCGGAGTCGGTCACCATCGCCGAGGGCGGGCACGGGATGAGCCGGATCGAGGGGACGGACCTCTTCGAGTGGCGCGGACCCGCCGATGCGGTTCCCTTGCGCTATCGGCTGATCTGGCGCGACCGGGAGCACCGGGAGCACATCGGCCACGACCCCTACTGCTTTCCGCACCAGATCCCGGACTTCGACCTGCACCTGTTCGGCGAGGGCCGTCACTGGCACTCCTATCGGATGCTGGGCGCCCGGGTCCATGAGACCGAGGGGGTGGCCGGTGTCCTGTTCTCGGTGTGGGCCCCGAATGCCCAGCGGGCCAGCGTGGTCGGCGACTTCAACCACTGGGACGGCCGCGCCCATCCCATGCGGGTCCACGGCAACGGCGTCTGGGAGCTGTTCATCCCCGATCTCGCCCCCGGCGGGGTCTACAAGTTCGAGATCCGGGCCCAGAGCGGCGTGGTCCACCTGAAATCTGACCCTTACGGTCGACGCTTCGAGCTGCGCCCCAAGACCGCCTCCATCGTGGAGCCGGAGAGCGACTTTGCCTGGTCCGACGGGGGCTGGCTGGAGGCACGGTCGGAACAGGACTGGCTGCACGCCCCCATGTCCATCTACGAGGTCCATCTCGGCTCCTGGCTGCGGGGCCCCGAGGGGGAGATGCTGAGCTACCGGGAGCTGGCCCGGCGCCTGGTGGAGCACGTCCTCGACCTGGGCTTCACCCATATCGAGCTGATGCCGGTCACCGAGCACCCCTATGACCTGTCCTGGGGCTATCAGACCACCGGGTACTACGCCCCGACCAGCCGCTTCGGCAGCCCCGACGAGTTTCGCTGGTTCATCGACCACTGCCACGCCAACGGCATCGGCGTGATCCTGGACTGGGTCCCGGCCCACTTCCCGAAGGACGCCCACGGGCTCGCGCGCTTCGACGGCACCCCGCTCTACGAGCACGGGGACCCGCGCCTGGGCGAGCACCTGGACTGGTCGACCCTGATCTTCAACTTCGGGCGCAGCGAGGTGAAGAACTTCCTGCTCTCGAGCGCCCTGTTCTGGCTGGAGGAGTACCACATCGACGGCCTGCGGGTGGATGCGGTCGCCTCCATGCTGTATCTCGACTATTCGCGCACCGACTGGGTCCCCAACCGCTACGGGGGCCGGGAGAACCTGGAGGCCATCGCCTTCATGCGGGAGCTCAACGAGGTGGTGCACGATCAGGTGCCGGGCGCCCTGATCATGGCCGAGGAGTCCACCTCCTGGCCCCAGGTCTCCCGTCCGACCTACGTGGGCGGGCTCGGATTCGACCTCAAGTGGAACATGGGCTGGATGAACGACACCCTGACCTATATGGCGCGGGAGCCCATCCACCGCCAGTACCATCAGGATTCGCTCACCTTCAGCATGCTCTATGCGTTCACGGAGAACTTCCTGCTGCCGCTGTCCCACGACGAGGTCACCCACGGCAAGCGCTCGCTTCTCTACAAGATGCCGGGCGACGAGTGGCAGCGCTTCGCGAACCTGAGGCTACTCTACACGTACATGTTCACCCACCCGGGGAAGAAGCTCCTGTTCATGGGGGCCGAGATGGGCCACGGCGAGGAATGGAACAGCACCCGCACCCTCGACTGGTACCTGCTCGACTACCCCAATCACCAGGGCATTCGGGATCTGATCAGGGACCTGAACCGGCTCTACCGGGAGGAGACGCCCCTGCATGATCTAGACTTCGAGGGGCAGGGCTTCGAGTGGATCGACTGCCAGGACGCCCACAACTCGGTGCTCGTCTATCAGCGCCGGGGTCGCGAGGAGGGCCAGCATCTGGTCGTCGCCCTGAACTTCACGCCGGTCCCCCGCGAGGGCTATCGCATCGGCGTGCCGGGGGCAGGCCCCTACCAGGAGGTCCTGAGCTCGGATGCCCAGGTCTACGGCGGCAGCGGTGTGGCCAACAATCCGGGGCCCCTCTCCCCGGAGCCCGTCAATTGGATGAACCGCCCGCAGTCCCTCGTCGTGACGCTGCCGCCCCTGGGGGGCATCGTCCTCAGGCCAGTGCCGCCCCCTGCGGAACGGTCCGAGGGGGCCGACGCCCTGGAGGGCGAGTCCGTGGACTCCGAGGGGGCCGACGAGGCGACGGGCCCCGGTGCTCCAGAGGCCAATTCCTGACCAAGACACCCGAGCTGGACGAACACGATGGCCAAGAAGCCGATTCCTCCCACCACCAAGAAACCCGCCACCCCACCGGTCGCCGCGCCCAAGGACGAGGCCCCCGCGAAGCCGTCGAGCACGGGCGCCGCCAAGTCCGAGGC
>JBAPYD010000792.1:0-2047 GCA_049284555.1 Chromatiaceae bacterium
AAGAGCCCTACCGCTTGCGCCCGACAGAGGACGGGAAGCTTCTGCGGGATCGCGACCAGCTTGCGCGCCATGCCGAAGCCAAGGGACGGCTCCAGGGCGAGGTCCAGCGCCGGCTCGCCGCGGCGCCCAAGAAGGAGGTCCTGCTCTATGTGCACGGCTTCAACGAGACCTTCGAGAGCGCCGCCTTCACCGCCGCGGAGCTCTGCCACTTCCTCGGCCGGGAGCACGTGTGCGCCTTCTTCACCTGGCCCGCCTCCACCACCGGCAACTTCCTGATCTCCTACACCACGACCACCGAGTCGGGGGACTTCGCGGTGGAGCACCTGAAGAAGAGCATCCGCATGCTCGCCACCACACCTGGGGTGGAAAGGGTGCAGATCCTCGCGCACAGCCGCGGTACGGCGGTGACGCTCAAGGCCGTGCGGGAGCTGGGGCTCGAGGCCATCGCCGCCGGCAAGGAGGCGGTCGACCTCTACAAGATCGACAACCTGGTGCTGCTCTCCCCGGACATCGACCTCGACATCGCCGCCCAGCAGATCACCGGCTTCATCTCCGACCCCGATCTGGTCACGGTATGGCCCGAGGGGAAGCTGCCGCGGGTCCTGAAGGGCCGGCTGACCATCTATGCGTCGCCCGAGGACCGGGCGCTCCTGGTCTCGCAGATCCTGTTCCGCAGCCGGACCCGGGTCGGTCAGCTGCGGCCCGAGGACATCCCCCAGGAGGGCCAGCGTTACATGGCGGAGGTGGGACGGTTGGACCTGATCTCCTACCAGGGCAAGCGCACCGACTTTTTCGGGCACTCCTACTTCACCTCCAACCCACAGGTCAGCACGGACCTGATCCAGTTGATCCGTTACGGCAAGAAGCTGGGAGAGCCCGGGCGTCGGCTAGTCAAGACGGGGCCCGTCACCTGGAGATTTCCCATCGAGTCGGCTGGTTCATGATCAACGACCACTGGGTGGACCACGTGACCGTCCCGCGACTCGGCCGCGTCGTCCTGCGCAGCATTGTCTCGCTGATCCTGGCGCTCGCGATCCTGTGGGCGGCCGCCGCGCTCTGGATCGACGGTCCCGAGTTCCGCGTGCTCGCCGGCATGCTCGCCGTCGGCCTGGTCCTGATCGCGGTGACTGCGGCGGTGCTGGTCCGACCCTGGCGGCGGGCCGCGCTTGCGTCCTTCCTGGCCTTCGCGGTTGTGCTCGGCTGGTGGCTGACGCTCACCCCGAGCAACGACCGCGATTGGCAGCCAGACGTCGCCCGGCTGCCGACGGCCACGCTCGATGGCTCCCTGCTGACCCTCAGCAACGTCCGCAACTTCGCCTACCGCGGCGAGCAGGATTTCACCGAGCGCTGGGAGACGCGCACCTACGACCTCGACACCCTCGTCGGCTTCGACATGTTCGTCTCGTTCTGGGGGCCGACACTCTATGGTCACACCATCGCGAGCTGGGAGTTTGCCGATGGGCGGCACCTCGCGGTGTCCATCGAGACGCGCAAGGAGCAGGGCGAGGCCTACTCGGCCCTCCGGGGCTTCTTCCGCCAGTACGAGCTCTATTACGTCGTCGCCGACGAGCGCGACCTGATTGCGCTGCGCACCAACCACCGCGGGGAGACGGTCCAGCTCTACCGCGTCGGCGGCTTGATGAGCAAGGGCCGGGAGCTGCTGCTCGACTATGTGTCCGAGATCAACGCCATCGCCGAGCGCCCCCGCTGGTACAACGCACTGACCCACAATTGCACCACGACCATCTGGCACCACGCGAAGGCGGTGGGCTCCGGTCCCCCGCTGGACTGGCGGCTGCTCGCCAACGGCTACCTCGTCGACCTCGCCCACGAGCGGGGGACGGTCAATACCGGCATCCCGCTCGACGAGCTGAAACGCCAAAGCGATATCACGGCGCGCGCCCGATCCCCCGGAGATGGAGAGGACTTCTCCAAGGCCATCCGCGAGGGGTTGCCGCCGCGGCCTCGGCCGCGCGGCTCTCCGAACGGCGTTGCGCCGGCACCTCGACGGCGGGCCGGGGATGGTCGGTGTCGGTAGCCAATGCGC
>JBAPYD010000793.1:0-3906 GCA_049284555.1 Chromatiaceae bacterium
AATCTGTACCACCTCAACGCCGAGGAGGAGCCCGAGCTCGAGGACTACCCGAAGGACCCCGAGTTCCGCAAGCGGTTCGGCCCGCGCGGCGTCATCCACAGCTGGGCCATGCCCGACGGAACGCAGAAGATCGAGGACACCGGGCCGCTGACCAAGAAGCGCATGGAGACGGTGGACGACGAGACCTCCGATCGGGCCATCGCCTTCATCAGGGAGCAGACCCAGGCCGGCAAGCCCTGGTTCGTGTGGTGGAACGGCACCCGCATGCACTTCCGCACCCATGTCAAGCCCGAGCTGCGCGGAGTCTCCGGCCAGGACGAGTACGCCGACGGCATGGTCGAGCACGACATGCACATCGGTAAGTTCCTCAAGACACTCGACGATCTCGGCATCGCCGACAACACCATCGTCTTCTATTCCACCGACAACGGCCCGCACATGAACACCTGGCCGGACGCCGGCTGGAACCCGTTCCGCGGCGAGAAGAACACCAACTGGGAGGGCGGCTGGCGGGTGCCCGCCATGGTGCGCTGGCCCGGCCACATCCAGCCCGGTCAGTGGACCAACGAGATCGTCCACCACATGGACTGGTTCCCGACCTTCCTGGCCGCCGCCGGTGACGCCAACGTGAAGGACGAGCTCAAGGCAGGCGTGCAAAACGCTGCCATGAACCGCGACTACAAGGTGCATCTGGACGGCTATAACATCCTGCCCCTGTTGAGCGGCGAGACCGACAAGAGCCCCCGCAAGGAGGTCTTCTACTTCTCCGACGACGGCGACCTCACCGCCCTGCGCTACGGGGACTGGAAGATCCTGTTCATGGAGCAGCCGGTGGCCGGCACCTTCCGGGTGTGGCAGCAGCCCTTCGTGCCCATGCGGGTGCCCTTCGTCTTCAACCTGCGCCGCGACCCCTACGAGCGCGCCACCATCACGTCGAACTCCTACTACGAGTGGCTGCTCGACCGCGCCTATCTGCTGGTGCCGGCCCAGGCCTACGTAGGCAAGTTCCTGGAGACCTTCAAGGAATTCCCGCCGCGCCAGAAGGCCGCCAGCTTCAGTCTGGACAAGGTCATGGACGCCCTCGCCCCCTCGGGCGGCTGATCGCCGCTCCGCCAGCGCCAGGGATGGCGCTTCGCGGGGCCGTTAGTGGACCGTTGCGCCCCAAGAACTATTCAGGTACGAGGCTAGGTATCCCCCGGGTGGCCTCGGGCGACCCGATCCGCCCTTCACGCTCCAGATACACAGCCAACTGCGTTCGGATCTGCTCCCGCACCAGCTCCCGGTAGGGAAGGAAATGCTCGATATAGGCGCAGAGGCCCAAATAGCTCGCGACCCCTCCAGGGTTGCGCCGGGCCATGACCCACAGGTGGTGCCAGAATGCGAAGCGGGTCTTGCGCACAACCCCCTGGCGCCAGATGACCTTGAGCAGTGCCGGCACGGTGGCGGGGTCCCGGGGCTTGGGGGCCCTGCGCTTGCGCCGCGCGGGGTTGGTGTGCACGTCCGCCTGACCGAGGACCAGATAGTGGCGGAAGGTGCGGTCCAGGTACTGGCGGGCGTCGAACAGATCGTAGAAGCCCTGGACGTACTCGCTGGCGATCTCCTCCACCGGCCGGGTCGGCACGAAGTTCAGGAGCGAGGTCTGGTTGAGGTGCACCTCGCCCTCGCGCAGCCGTCCCTCCTTCTTGAGTCGATCCCACAGGGCGGTGCCCGGCAGGGCCTGGAGCATGCTGAACGTGGTCAGCGGGATGTTGTTGCGCTCCACGAAGTCGACGATGCGCTGGCCCGCCCCGGGCTTCTCGTCGTCGAAGCCGATAATGAATCCCGCCATGATGCGTAGCCCCGAGGCGGCGATGGCGGCCACCGAGGTATCCAGGGACGACTTGGTGTTTTGCTTCTTCTTGGAGGCCATGAGGCTCGCCTCATCCGGGGTCTCGACCCCCAGGAACACGGCCCCGAAGTTGCAGTCCACCATCAGATCCATCAGCTCCTGGTCCTGGGCCAGGTCCAGTGACGCCTCGGTGGAGAAGTTGAAGGGGAAGCCGCGCTCCGCGAGCCAGGGCCTGAGGACCCGCAACATCTGCTTGGCGTTGGCCTTGTTGCCGATGAAGTTGTCGTCCACCACGAAGACGCTGCGCCTCCAGCCGAGATCATAGAGGCGTTGGAGCTCGGCAAGGACCTGCTCCGGGGTCTTGGTGCGCGGGCGCCGGCCGTAGAGGACGATGATGTCGCAGAACTCGCAGCGGAACGGGCAGCCGCGGGAGTACTGGATGGCCATCTCGCTGTAGGCGTCGAGGTCCAGGAGGTCGAAGCGCGGGACGGGGGTCAGGGTGACGTCGGGCTTCTCGCCCCCGGCGCGGTATTTGCCGCCGGTTGCGCCCTTGGCCAGGTCCTCCAACCACAGGGGGATGGTGATCTCGCCCTCGTCCAAGACGAGGAACTCGGTACCGACGGCCTCCAGTTCCTCCGGGAGCGCGGTGGCATAGGGCCCTCCAACGGCGCAGGGCTTGCCATGGGCATGCGCCTCGATGATTGCCGCGTGCATGTCGGCCTTCTGGACCAGCATCCCGGACAACAGGACCATGTCGGCCCACGCCCAGTCCTCCTCGGAGACGGTCTCGATGTTGCGGTCCTTCAGCCGAAACTCCCAGTCCTGGGGCAGGATGGCTGCCACCGTGATGAGCCCCAGCGGGGGCATCATGGCCCGTTTGCCAATCAGCTCCAGGGCCTTCTCGAAGGACCAGTAGCTCTCATGAAACTTGGGGTAGATCAGCAAGGCTCGCATGGGCGGGTACTCCGGGAGGGCACGGTGCCCACGAGGAGCACGATCGGAAAGCCAGGCCATATTACCCGACTGACGACAGGTTTCGTCCTGACATGGACGGCGGTCGGAGGGCGGGCCTGCAAAAGATGCGATGGGTAACCATGAGGACCACAGGTGCGATGAAGGCGGTCGACGATGGCGATGGATATTGCTCCGCGTCCGGGCAGGTCTACAAGCGGGGCGTTGAGGGGGATCGTGCGCAGGCCGAGCGCATACGCCACACCCAACCCGTCGTCGATGGCCGCGGGGCACCGGCGATGAGCGCCGCCCATCTCCCTGGGACCAGAGACTCGGGGGCCGCGGTTGCGTTGGCCCTGGAGCGAGAGCGCCGTCGCGTGGCCAACGAGCTCCACGACACGGCGATCCAGCAGCTCGTGCTGGCCCGCATCCTGATCGACCGGACCCGCGCGCCTGGCGCCACCGACGAGCTTGAACGGGTCAGGCAGCTACTCGACGACTCGTTGGAGCAGCTGCGCTCCCTGATGCTGGGGCTGACCCCGGCGGTGCTCTACCGCGACGGTCTGTGCCCGGCCATCGAGTGGCTGTGCGAGCAGCTCGGCACACGCTGGCGGCTGGATTGCAGCTGCCGCGTGGAGGGCGACCCCGTCACCTCGCCAAACGCGATCACCGAGACCCTGTTCCAGGGTGCGCGGGAGCTCATGACCAACGTCGGGCGCCACGCCCAGGCCCTTACCTGCGAGGTGGTCCTGAGGTACAGCGACGACCGCGTGGAGTTGACCGTGCGGGACGACGGCATCGGAATCGACCCGAGGCGCGCCGCGGGAGCGAGCCACGGAGACAACGGCGGTTTCGGGCTGCTCAGCCTGCGCGCCCGCATCGAGGAGATGGGCGGTGAGCTACGTCTCGGCGCGGGCGAAAAGGGCGGCACCCGTGCGGTCCTCACCCTGCCCCTGGGGAGCGTCGACCTACCGTGACGCCACCGCGGGACCAGCGGCAAATCGGTAGGGGGATGCTCCGGCTGTTGCTCGACACCCTGAGCGATGTGCTTGGTCGGATTGCCGGTTCGATCCGGCGCGCGCCGGGCGGCCCGTTGCCGAACCCGCGCACCGCCCTTGGCACAGGCC
>JBAPYD010000794.1:0-11841 GCA_049284555.1 Chromatiaceae bacterium
AGTTGTAGAAGGTCACCGCCCCCACCACCAGGGAGCCGCCCAGCCAGAGGCCGAGGACCAGGATCAACAGGGCCCGGGCCCGCATCCTCAGGTGCCCGCGATCCGGTCGTAGTAACGGGCCCGGTAGAGCAGCCGTGGGACCGGTCCGTCGGTGAATCCCGTGCGGGTGTGAAGCACGTTGTTGGAGATGAGCCCCCAGCCCGACTCCAGTCGCCCCTGGAAGTGCCAGGGGGAGGGCTCCCGCAGCACGGACTTCAGACAGGCCACCGCCCCCGCGGTCAGGGGATCGTCCCGCCAGCGGATGCTGCGGCTGCGGTCCGTGTAGCGCATGTGAAGGCGGCCGTCCGCCCGGACGGAGAAGACGGGGCCGGGGCGGTCCGGCCGGGGTGTGCCCTCGTCCTGATTGGCGGGGATGGTCATGCACTCGGGGTGCATCAGGGCCCGGATGAAGTCCGGGTCCTGGTCGCGCACCAGGATATAGGCGATCTCCGGATCGAGCAGGGCGTTCTCGCCCCCCTGCTCGGCGGGTCGGACGCAGTGGAGCAGCAGCCCGTGGATCTGGTGGTCGGGGTCGTTGTAGTAGCCGTCCGTGTGCCAGGCGATGGGCCTGGTGGTGTAGGGGATGTAGCCGGCGTGGCGGGCGTCACCCTGGACCTGGAGCGAGGTGATGGCGTCCTCGTCCGCGCCCCGGTTGTGATCGAGCCGATGGAGGCCGAAGCGGGCGCCGAGCAAGGTGGGGATGGACTTGTCCGGGTCGTCTGCCGTGGTGCCCACGTAGATGGCCATGTTGGCGCGCCGGCACAGCCCGAGGATGGCCTGGTGCTGCGCGTCGCTCAGGCGGCGCGGGTCGCCGATCTCGACGACGAGGTCCTCCAGGGTGCGCGGGGCCTCGGCGAGCTTCGACTCGCGCCAGGCGTTGTAGCCTGCAGCGTCCGCCAGGTCGAAGGGGGAGCCGGCGGGGAGCGAGGGGGTAGGGGTCGGGTCAGAGGGTGTCATCGCGGCAACCTTGCACACGCCACTCGGTTCGCAGTTCGGTTCACCATTAGGCGGGGGAGATCTCGAGCAGGACCTCGTCGGGGTTGACCGAGTCGCCCTTGATGACGAAGACCCCGGTCACTGTGCCGGCGATGGGGGCCTGGAGCTCGGTCTCCATCTTCATGGCCTCCGTGACCAGGACCGGCTGTCCGGCCTCCACCCGGTCCCCCTCCTTGACCAGGACGTCCACGATGTTGCCTGGCATGGAGGTGGCCACGTGACCCGGGGCGCTGGGCCTGGGCCGCTTGCCGGCGATCGCCTTCTTGACGGCCCCTTCGGTACCGCCGGTCAGGACGATCTCGTCCAGGGTCTCCACCACCACCTCCTCGGGCACCCCGTCGATGTCAAGGTAGAAGTGACGGTCCGCCTGCCCCTTGTGGCCGGCACCGGTGACCTTGACGTGGTAGGTCTCCCCGTGGATGGCGATGTTGAACTCCGTGGGGGCGCTCTTGGGGCCGTTCAGGTTGGGGGGCAGCTCCAGGGGCTCCGGGACCAGGGTCCCAGCGGCCCGGTGCTCCAGGAAGGAGCGGCCGATCTCCGGGAACATGGCGAAGGTGAGGACGTCCTCCTCCGACTGGGCCAAGGCGCCGATGTCGTGGGTCAGGCGCTCCATCTCGGGCTTGAGCAGGTCCGCGGGCCGGCACTCCACCGGCTCCTCGTTGCCGATGGCCTGCTGCTGCAGGGTCGGGTTGACTGGGGCCGGGGCGCGCCCGTAGCGGCCCTGCAAATAGAGCTTCACCTCGTTGGTGATGGTCTGGTAGCGCTTGTCGGTCAGCACGTTGATGACCGCCTGGGTACCGACGATCTGGGATGTCGGCGTCACCAGAGGGGGATAGCCCAGGTCCTTGCGCACCCGGGGTATCTCCTCCAGCACCTCGGGCATGCGGTCCAGGGCGTTCTGCTCCTTCAGCTGGTTCGCCAGGTTGGAGATCATGCCGCCCGGTACCTGATTGACCTGGACCCGGGTGTCGACCCCGGTGAAGGCGCTCTCGAACTGGTGATAGCGCTTGCGGACCTCGTAGAAGTACATGCCGATCTCTTGCAGCGCCTCGAGATCCAGCCCCGTGTCGAACGGGGTGCCCCGCAGGGCCGCCACCAGGGACTCCGTCGGCGGGTGGGAGGTCCCCCCGGCCATGGACGAGATCGCGGTGTCGACGGTGTCGCAGCCGTTCTCGATGGCCTTGAGGTGGCACATGTCCGAAAGCCCCGAGGTGGCGTGGGAGTGCAGGTGCAGGGGCAGGTCCACCGCGTCCTTCAACGCCTTCACCAGATCGGCGGTGACGAAGGGGGTGAGGAGGCCCGCCATGTCCTTGATGGCGATGGAGTCGCACCCCATCGCGGCCAGCTCCTTGCCCATTTCCACGAATCCCTCCACCGAATGCACCGGGCTCTGGGTGTAGCAGATGGTCCCCTGGGCGTGCTTCCCGGCGGCCTTGGTGGCCTCGATGGCGGTCCGCAGGTTCCTCAGGTCGTTCAGGGCGTCGAAGATGCGGAAGACGTCCATGCCGTTGGCGGCCGCCCGCGCCACGAAGGCCCGCACGACGTCGTCCGAGTAATGCCGATAGCCCAGCAGGTTCTGACCCCGCAGCAGCATCTGGGACCGGGTCCTGGGCAGGGCCTCCCGGAGCTTGCGCAGGCGCTCCCAGGGGTCCTCCTTGAGGAAGCGCACGCAGGCGTCGAAGGTCGCGCCGCCCCAGCACTCCAGGGACCAGTAGCCCACGGCGTCGAGCTTGGGGCAGATCGGCAGCATGTCCTCCAGGCGCATGCGCGTGGCGATGAGCGACTGGTGCGCGTCGCGCAGGACCAGCTCGGTGACGTTGATCTTCGGCATGATGTCGATCCAGGATCAGAAAGTTATCCGCGGCGGACTCGTTCTCTCTTCACGATATACGCCGCGGATTACAGGCCCGCATGGGCCGCGATGGCGGCGGCCAGCGCGGCGGCGATGTCCTCTTTGCGGCGCTTCTCGGAGTAGTCGAGGAGCTCCGGGTGACTATCCAGGAAGCTGGTGTTGAAGCGACCGGACCGGAACTCGGGATGCTGCAGGATCTCCTGGTAGAAGGGCATGGTGGTCTTGATGCCGAAGACCCCCATGTCCCGCAGGGCCCGGCACCCTCGGTTGACCACGTCATCCCAGGTGAGGGCCCAGACGATCACCTTGGCCAGCATCGAATCATAATGGGGTGGGACCGCGTAACCGGTGTAGATGCAGGTGTCCGTTCGCACCCCGGGACCCCCGGGTGCGTAGTACCGGGAGATGCGCCCGAAGCTCGGCAGGAAATTGTTCTTCGGGTCCTCCGCGTTGATGCGAAACTGCATGGCGAAGCCGCGCCGCTCGATCTCGTGCTGCTTGAAGCGCAGAGGAAGTCCCGCCGCGACCCGGATCTGCTCCTCCACCAGATCCACGCCGGTGATGGTCTCCGTGATGGTGTGCTCCACCTGGATGCGGGTGTTCATCTCCATGAAGTAGAAGCGACCGTCCGAGTCCTGCAGGAACTCCACCGTTCCCGCGTTGGTGTATCCCACCGCCCGGGCGGCCAGCACGGCCAGCCCCCCCACGTATTGGCGCTCCGCCTCGTCGAGCTGGGGGGAGGGGGCGATCTCGATCAGCTTCTGGTTGCGCCGCTGGATGGAGCAGTCCCGCTCGAACAGGTGGATGCAGTTGCCGTGGTGGTCGCCCAGGACCTGGACCTCGATGTGGCGGGGGTTGACCACGCAGCGTTCCAGGAAGACCTCCGCCCGCCCGAAGGCCTTGGTGGCCTCCGAGATCACCCGCTCGTAGTTGTTGCGGAGGGCCTTGGGATCGTCGCAGCGACGGATACCGCGTCCCCCGCCGCCGGAGGTGGCCTTGAGCATCACCGGGTAGCCGATCTCGTCGGCGACGCGCAGCGCGGCCTCCAGGCTCTCCAGGTTGCCCGGGCTGCCCGGGGTTACCGGTACCCCCGCCTTCTGCATGGCGAAGCGGGCCTCCGTCTTGTCCCCCATCCGCTGGATCACCTCGGCGCTGGGGCCGATGAAGGTGATGCCCCGGCGGGCGCAGGCCAGGGCGAGCTCCGGATTCTCCGAGAGGAAGCCGTAGCCCGGGTGGATGGCGTCGCAGCCGGTGGCCCGGGCGAGGGTGACGATGTTGTGGACGTTGAGATAGCCGGCCAGGGGATCGTCGCCCAGGCTATAGGCCTCGTCGGCCTTCTTGACGTGCAGCGAGTGCCGGTCCGCCTCCGAATAGACCGCGGCCGAGCGGATGCCCATCTCCGCGCACGCGCGAATCACCCGCACCGCGATCTCGCCGCGGTTGGCGATCAGGATCTTACGAAGCATCGTCTGGCCTCTTGCCGGCTGAGGGCTGGCTCCGGTCCCGTGCCTGATCACGAGTCCCGGCCCGGCACCTTTTGCTGCTTTGCAGCAATATACCCGAGACGAAAGATTCCGCAAGCCTAAACGAAAGGGCCGCCGATGGTCCGACGGATGCCCGCCGAGGCGCCCCGCGCGCCATATACTCAGAGCAGGTGCATTGACCGTCAGGAGCCCAGCAATGGAGACCAAGATCTACAGCCATCTCCTTCTAGCCGTGGACTTCGAGCCCGAAAGCGAGCCGGTCGTGGCGCGGGCCCGGTCCCTGCGGGACCTCTTCGGGGCCCGACTCAGTCTGCTGCACGTGGTCGAGCATGTGCCTCCCGCCGTCGAGTACATGCCCCTCGGCTTCGCCGGTGAGGTCTCGAGCCCCGATGATCTGGCCCTCGAGGAAGAGCTGATGGCGCTGGCGCGGCGCCAGCTCGACACCCTGGGGGAACAACTCGGGGTGCCAGTGGCCGATCGGCTCATCCGGGTCGGACCGACCGGCCATACCATCGATGAGGTCGCCGGGGAGATCGCCGCCGATCTCATCCTGATCGGCAGTCGAGGGCGTCATGGCCTGTTGGGACTCTTCGGCTCCACCGCCAAGACCGTGCTGCGCGGCCAAGCCTGTGACGTGCTGTGCGTGCGACTCGGGGCGGAGGATTGAGCCGCCAGACCCTGGCCGGAACGGGTCGCTCTGCCCGTCAATTCTCGTGGTGGTCGAGGAGATTGAACGCAAAGGCCCGCCGGGTGGCGGGCCTCGCGATCTGGCCCACGGGGCCGTAGACCGGGATGTCGCGGTCAGGCGAGCTCGTCAGCCCCGATCTGCTGCATCAGGCCGAAGCTCTTGACGAAGGGGTTGGCCATGCGGGGATCCTTGAGCATGGCCTTGTAGTCACCGGCCTTGAACTTGAGCTTCCCGGTGGTGAAGGCCATGCCCATGCCGGCCATGCCGATCCCCTTCTCGACCCACTTGAGCCAGTCCTTGAGATCGGCGCGCATGTCCCAGTTGGCGGGCGGATCGCTGGGCGACCAGGCGCCGGCGCGCACACAGTTGCCGTTCTCCACGACGAACACGCCGCGCGGGTTGTCCTCGTTCTTGAAGCCGCAGTAGATCACCGAGTTGAAGCCGATCTCGGCCAGCTTCTGGCAGACCTCCGGCTCGTTGTTCCACGCGTCCTTCAGGGCGTTCATCCATTCGGCGGAAAAGAGTTGGGCCATGGTTCTTCAGTCCTCCAGGTTGGTGTCGACGGGTCCAAGCCGTCGCGATTGATTCGCTGCTGTTTCGATTGAGACCCGGGGGTCGAGATCGGCTCGCCGGACGCCGCCGTCGGCGAGAGTCCCAATTCTATCAGGAAGGGTGGAAAAGACACGCCTGCCTTGGTAGGTGGGGGGACCTCAGCCAGCCGCCCGTGGGGCGGATGACGTTGCCTGGGGTGGGGTCGGGGTCTCCCACGGGCGCGAGCGCAGCCTGCGCTCCACCCGACCCCCACAGTCGCTGAAGCACTCCTCATACTGGCGCTGACAGATGCTCATGTCCGCGCCGAGGCAGGACTCGGGCGGGGTGCAGGGATCGGATCCGCTGCCCGCGCACGACGCCCTGTCCCCCTCGCTGACGGCGACGCGCTCGGCGCACTCCTGCTCACGTACCGTCTGACGGGCCTCGCACTCCTCCTGGAGGCGGGTGCAGCGCTCCAGGCAGGATTGACTGCCCGTGCCTTCGGGCTCGATCAACCGCTGCTCGTAGAGCCGGTCGGCGCAGCCGGTCATGAAACCGACCGCCAAGATGGCCGCCACTCGTGGGGCGAGTCGGAAGGGCATGGGACCACTCCTGTTCAAATGCTCGTCTGGGCCGGCACCATCCGCGGCCAAGGGCGTCCGCGCCGTCGCACGACCGAGCGCGGACTTTAGCATATCCCTGTCCAGGCTCATGGCCCTCGCGGAAAGACCACCAGATGGTCCGCCTCGAGTCGGATACCGATCTGGTCGCCGATGGCGTGCTGATGGTGGCTCGGCACCAGGCAGAGGACCCGGGTGCCGCTCGCGAGCCTCAGGGTGTAGAGATACTCGGCGCCCCGGAAGGCGCGCTCGACGACCATGGCCCGGCGGGGGCTCGATTCGTCGTAGAGCAGGTCGTCCGGGCGGATCAGGACTTCCGCGGGGCTGCCCGGCGCCAGTCCGTGGGGGTGCGCACCGGCGATGCGACCGAGCTCGGTCTTGACCCGGGCCTCGTCGACGACGCTCGCGGGGAGGATCACGCCCTGGCCGATGAAGTCCGCCACAAACCGGTTTCGGGGCTCGTGATAGAGCCCGAAGCCGGTTCCCCACTGATGGATCTCACCCTGTCCCAGGACGCCGATCTGATCGGCCATGGCGAAGGCTTCCAGCTGGTCGTGGGTGACGAGGATCGCGGTGACCCCCTCGCGCCGTAGCACCTCCCGCACCTCCCGGGCGAGCTGCTCGCGCAGGGTCGCGTCCATGCTGGAGAAGGGCTCGTCCAGGAGCAGGATCTCCGGTCTCGGGGCCATGGCCCGGGCCAGGGCCACCCGTTGCTGCATGCCACCGGAGAGCTGGTGGGGATAGTGGCGGGCGTAGGGGGCGAGGCCCACCAGCTCCAGGAGCTCCGCGACCCGGGTGTCGCGACCCCGGCGGCTGAGGCCCCTGAGTCCGAAGGCCACGTTGCCCTCCACCGAGAGATGGGGAAAGAGGGCGAAGTCCTGAAAGACCATCCCGACCCGGCGCGCCTCCGGGGCCAAGGTCCGGACCGGGGTCGAGACCCGCCGGCCGCGGATCAGGATCTCGCCCTGGCAGACCGGCTCGAAGCCGGCGATCGCGCGCAGGAGGGTGGTCTTGCCACACCCGCTGGGGCCCAGGAGACAGCCGATGATGCCCGACTCCAGCACGAAGTTGGCGTCGCGCACCACCCGGTGGTCACCGTATGCCACGCTCACTTCGCGCACCTCAAGCTGGATCGGCATGGCGGGACCGCGTGATGGAACGGCTGAGCAGGATAACCGGGCCGAGCCCCGCGAGCACGATGGTCAGGGCCGCCGGGGCGGAGTCCGCCAGGCGCTCATCGGAGG
Source organism: Chromatiaceae bacterium (assembly GCA_049284555.1). Taxonomy (GTDB): domain Bacteria; phylum Pseudomonadota; class Gammaproteobacteria; order Chromatiales; family Chromatiaceae; genus Thiodictyon. The sequence goes on from JBAPYD010000794.1 coordinate 7,455, forward strand.
CGAGCTCGAAGGCCCGCACGGCCAGGGTGTTGAAGTTGAACGGCCGCAGGATCAGGGTGGCCGGCAGCTCCTTGAGCACGTCCACGAAGACCAGGAGCAGGGCCGTCAGCAGGCTGCCCTTGAGCATGGGCAGGTGGACGCGCGAAAGCACCTTCCCGGGGGCGAGTCCCAGGGAGCGGCCGGCCTCGTCCATGGAGGGCTTCACCTTCGCCAGCCCGCTCTCCACGGTCTGCAGCGACACCGCCAGGAAGCGCACCAGATACGCGAAGAGCAGGGCCGTCAGGGTGCCGCTCAGGATGAGCCCCGTGGAGATCCCGAAGCGGGCGCGCATCCAGGCGTCGAGGCTGTTGTCGAGCCACGCGAACGGGATGATGACCCCGATGGCGATCACCGTCCCCGGGACCGCATAGCCCAATCCCGCCAGCCGTACGGCCCCCGCGACGGGCCGCGTGGGGTGAAGCCGCTTGCCGTAGGCGAGGAGCAGGGCGAGCACGAGGGCGAGGAGTGCGGCGAGGGCCGCGAGCTCGAGGCTGTTCAGCACCAGGCCCAGGAAGTCCCGATCGATGGCGGTCCGTCCGATGGTCAGCGCCCAGAGCGCGAGCTGGCCCGCGGGGATCAAAAACCCGAGCAGCAGGGGGACGAGACAGAAGATCACCGCGCCGACGGCCCACCAGCCCCGCAGCCGGTGACGGCGAATGGCCTGATGGCGCTGGCTCGTGTGATGGTACCGGGCGTCGCGGCGGGAGCTGCGCTCCAGCGCGATCAGGACCAGGACGAAGCCCAGGAGCAGGGCGGAGAGCTGGGCCGCCCCGGCGGGGCTGTTCAGTCCGTACCAGGTACGAAAGATGCCCGTGGTGAAGGTCGAGACCCCGAAGTATTGCACCGTTCCGTAGTCCGCCAGGGTCTCCATCAAGGCGAGCGACAGTCCCGCGACGATGGCGGGTCGCGCGAGGGGGAGGGCCACCCGCAGGAAGGTCCGCCAGGGGCCGTTTCCCAAGGTTCGGCTCACCTCCAGGACACAGAGGGATTGGCTCAGGAAGGCGGCCCGGGTCAGGAGGTAGACGTAGGGGAAGAGCACCAGGGAGAGCATCATGGCCGCCCCGGCCAGGGAACGGATCTCCGGAAACCAGTAGTCACCATAGCCCCAGCCGGTGAGGGCCCGGAGGCCGGCCTGCACGGGCCCCGCGAAATCCAGCATCCCCGTGTAGGTAAAGGCGATGATGTAAGCGGGCATCGCCATCGGCAGCAGCAGGGCCCACTCGAAGAGGCCACGCCCGGGGAACTGGCACATGGTGGTGAGCCAGGCGGTGCCTACCCCCCCGATCAGAGTGCCCAGGGCGACGCCGAGCATCAGGAGGAGCGAGTTGGTCACATAGTCCGGCAGGACCGTCGCGGCAAGGTGCTGCCAGGTGCCCTCGGCGGGCACCAGGACGAAGCCCAGGATCACCAGGACCGGCAGGGCGATCAGCAGGGCCACGGCGACGCTCGCCACGGACCAGAGGCGGGCGGAGGGGTTGAGGTTCAATCTGTCTCGGTCGTCCTTGGATTCGGCGCCTCGGCGCACCCGGAAGCGAGGTCGGAATCGCTCCGGGCGACGGTCGCGGCGACGTCAGTGGTTACTTCCAGCCGGCCCGGTCCATGAGGCGCACCGCCTCGGCATTGAGCTCTCCCAGCCGCTCGAGGTTGAGCGAGTCGGCCTTGAAGGTGCCCCAGGAGGCCAGCAGCGGGCTCATCTTCACCCCTTCGCGCACCGGATACTCACCATTGACGTCGGCATACCATTGCTGGGACTCGGGGCTTGCCAGGAACTCGATGAGGCGGATCGCCGAATCACGGTTCTTCGCGCTGGCGGTGACCGCCGCACCGCTCACATTCACGTGGGCACCGCGCCCGTCCTGGTTCGGCCAGAAGACCCCCATGGACTCGGCCGCTGCCCGTTCCGCCTCGTCCTCGGATGTCAGCATCCCCGCCAGGTAATAAGTGTTGGCCACGGCGATATCGCACTCGCCCGCCGCGGCGGCCTTGATCTGATCCCGGTCCCCACCCTTGGGCGGGCGGGCCAGGTTGGCGACCAGGCCCTCGGCCCAGGTCTCCGTGGCCTCCGCGCCGTTTGCCGCGATCATGGACGCCACCAGGGATTGGTTGTAGATGTTATCCGAGGAGCGGATGCAGATCTTACCCTTGAAGGCGGACTCGTCGAGGGCCTCGTAGGTCGAGAGCGAGGCGGGGTCGACCTTGGCCTTGACATAGAGGATGGGGCGCGCCCGCAGTGTGAGGCCGTACCAGTGACCTTCCGGGTCCCGATAGGCCGCCGGGATGGCCTCGCTAAGGACCTCCGAGCTGACCGCCTGGGTGGAGCCGGCCGCCTTGGCCCGGTGCAGACGACCCGCGTCCGCGGTCAGCAGGAGATCGGCGGGGGAGTTTCGACCCTCGCTCTGGAGGCGTTGGAGCAAGGCATCGTCCTTGCCTGTGACCAGATTGACCTTGATCCCGGTCTGCTCGGTGAAGCGGTCCAGGAGTGGCTTGATCAGGTTCTCCTGGCGGGAGGAGTAGAGGTTGACCTCGTCCTCCGCCAGACCCGGCATCGGCATGGCCATGAGCAAGGCCGTGATGCCGGCGGCGACGGCCAGGGGAACAAGGTGGGGTGCGCGCTTAAGCTGTGCGGTCAAGGGGCAAGGCCCTCCAGGGGGTGTAACGGGTCGATCGATATGGTGGCGGTGGTCCCGCCCCCACGGCCTCCCACATGATAATGCGAACGCTTCGCAATAACAACGCGGCCATCTAATCCACCGAAAGTACGCGGTTAAGAATATAATTTTGTAGTAAATCCGAAGCATCCGGTTGGACGCCCGCGAATAGCGGCGCAGGCCGGCGCAAAGAGGCGGGAGGCTCCCTCGTCCTCTCAGTCGGGAGTCCGGGGCTGGACGCGCCGGCGTGTTTCTCGATCCGGTAGCTCTATTGAAAACCTAGTGAATCGCTCAGATACTGCGGAGCCAGAAGAGCACGCTTAGACAACGGAGGCAGGCGCGATGAGCGCAACCCAAGCCGTCGAGGCAATCGTCAAGTCAGAGTACGAGCACGGATTCGTCACCGAGATCGAGTCCGACACCCTCCCTCCAGGCCTCGATGAGGGCGTGGTCCGGGCCATTTCCGCCCGCAAGGGGGAGCCCGAGTTCATGCTCGACTACCGACTCAAGGCCTTTCGTCACTGGCAGACCATGGCGACCCCGCGGTGGGCTCACGTGCACTACCCGGAGATCGATTTCCAGTCTATCTCCTATTTCTCGGCGCCAAAGAAGAAGGAGGGTCCCAAGAGCCTGGACGAGATCGACCCGGCCCTGCGGGAGACCTACAACAAGCTGGGGATCCCCATCGAGGAGCAGATGGCCCTCGCGGGCATCGCCGTCGACGCGGTGTTCGACAGCGTCTCCGTGGCGACCACCTTCCGGGAGAAGCTCGCCGAGGCCGGGGTCATCTTCTGCTCCATCTCCGAGGCCGTGCACGACCACCCGGATCTGGTCAAACAGTACCTCGGCTCCGTGGTACCCCATACGGACAATTTCTACGTGGCCCTCAACGCGGCCGTGTTCAGCGACGGCACCTTCGTCTATGTGCCCAAGGGCACCCGCTGCCCCATGGAGCTCAGCACCTACTTCCGCATCAACGCCCGTAACACGGGCCAGTTCGAGCGTACCTTGATCATCGCGGACGAGGGGAGCTACGTGAGCTACCTGGAGGGCTGCACCGCCCCCATGCGCGACGAGAACCAGCTGCACGCGGCGGTCGTGGAGCTCGTCGCCATGGACGACGTCCAAATCAAGTACTCGACCGTCCAGAACTGGTACCCGGGTGATGCCGAGGGTCGAGGGGGCATCTACAACTTCGTGACCAAGCGCGGCGACTGCCGCGGGGCCCGGTCCAAGATCTCCTGGACCCAGGTTGAGACCGGCTCTGCCATCACCTGGAAGTACCCGAGCTGTCTCCTGCGCGGGGATGACTCCGTCGGTGAGTTCTACTCGGTGGCCGTCACCAAGGGCCGCCAGCAGGCGGACACGGGGACCAAGATGATCCATCTTGGGAAGAATACGAGCTCGACGATTGTTTCGAAAGGCATCTCGGCGGGCCGCGGCCAGCAGACCTACCGCGGACTGGTACGCATCGCCGCCAGGGCCCAGGGGGCGCGCAACCACACCCAGTGCGACTCGCTCCTGATCGGCGACCGCTGCGGGGCCCACACCTTCCCCTACATCGAGGTCAAGAATCCCTCGGCCCAGATGGAGCACGAGGCGACCACCTCGAAAATCAGCGACGACCAGCTCTTCTACTGCCGCTCGCGAGGGCTCACGGAAGAAGACGCCGTGTCCATGATCGTCAACGGCTTCTGCAA
>JBAPYD010000795.1:0-3147 GCA_049284555.1 Chromatiaceae bacterium
GGGCCGCCCAGTGGAGCCCCAAGGAACCATGGGACTCGACTCCACGGTGGGCGGCTCTGAGCCGCGCCTCCGATCCTTCGAGGAGGTGCCGATCCCCCTAAAGACCCGCGCCGTGACCTAGCACGGATGGGGCTTCGGGCGATGACACCGAGAATCCACGGCCCTTGGCGACAGCGCTCCCGGGCACGGCGTCGTCAAGCGGGCGACACGGGGCCATGGGCTCACGGGGATGTCAGGGCATTGACGATTTAGATTGACTGGAGGACATGCAGCATGAACGCGCGATCCGAGATCGATATGCTCAATCATGAAGATCCTGCTGAGGCGGGACCAACGACCCGAGCCGCCCGTGGCTGGTGGCGGCTGGCGCTGACCGGGGTCGCCCTGTACGCGGCCACTGTGCTGGTGCTAGGCGTCTATTGGTCCGTGCAGCCGGGCCGATTCGACGTCCGCGCCGTTGCAGTGGAGCGGTTGGGAGGCGAGTCCGAGCTCGTGTCCGGGGCGGTGACCGTCTCGACCATCAAGCGGGTGGCCGAGACCCTGCTCGAGAAGCCGGGCGGGTATGTCTACAACGATATCACGCTGCCCGGGCTCTATCTGGACAACATGCCGAGCTGGGAGTACGGGGCGCTCAAGGAGTTGCGCGACGCGCTGCGGTCGTTGCGCAACGACTTCAGCCGCTCCCAGACCCAATCCATCGAGAACGCCAACTTGCGCAAGGCGGACGCCCTGCTGAACTACGATGTGAATTCCTGGATCCTGCCGACCACCGAGTCGGAGTATCGGAGTGGTATTGACGCCTTGGGCCGCTATCTCGACGACCTGAAGAGCCGAACGGATCCATCGGCCCGGTTCTACACGCGCGCGGACAACCTGGCGGCCTATCTCGCGGTGGTCGAGAAGCGCCTTGGAAACTTCGCCCAGCGTCTCAGCGCCAGCGTCGGCGACTCGGAGCTGACCGCCGCCCTGGTACCCGTTCAAGGAGGGGAGGAGACACCGGGTGAGGTGATGGAGGTGCGCGTCCAGACCCCCTGGCTCGAGGTCGATAATGTCTTCTACGAGGCCCGTGGCTATGCTTGGGCCCTGCTGCACACCATGAAGGCCCTCGCCGTCGAGTTCGAGCCCGTTCTTAGGGACAAGAACGCCGAGGTCTCGATTCAGCAGGTCATCCGCGACCTTCAAGAGGCAACCCGCCGCATGTGGAGCCCCGTGGTGCTCAACGGAAGCGGCTTCGGGCTGATCTCCAACCACTCGCTCATCCTGGCCTCCTATTTGTCCAGGGCTAACGCGGCAGTGCTCGATCTGCGCATCCTGCTGCAGCAGGGTTGAGGCTGGGTGCGGGCGTCCGTGCGGTGGAGGCGAACGAAAAAAGGGGTCCGGCAGGACCCCTCGAGGAGGAGGAAGGCCGAGGGGAGTGCGGTGCTACCCTCCCGGCCATCGTCTGCGACGGCTACATGAAGCTGTCGTGGACGATGTTGTTGTACCAGCTATGGGCGTACTCCACCTCCCGCTTGTGGGCCTCCGCGCTGGCGTCCATGGGGGTGAGCCCCCCCGAGTTCGGAACGGAGGCGATCTTTCCGTCGGCGCCGAGCTTGTAGACGGCCGCCACCGAGATGCCCCACTCGGGGCCTGCGATGGAGTAGCAGGTGTTGACGTAGGAGGGAACGCCCACCTCGGCATCGTTGAGCAGGGCCACCACGGCGGCCGCGCAGACCTTGGCCTGGCTGTTGGCGGCATAGCCGGACTTGGGCATGGCCCCCGCAATGGAGGCATCGCCGATGACGTGGATGCCCTTGTGAAGGTTGGACTCGAAGGTCTTCTGATCCACCGGGCACCAACCCGAGTCGTCCGCCAGCCCTGAGACCTGGGCGATGGTGCCGGCCCGCTGGGGCGGGATCACGTTCAGCACGTCCGCCTTGACCTCGTCGCCGAAGCTCGTCTCGGCGATCATGCCGCCCGCGTCCACCTTCACGACGTTGGCATCGGGGCCTGGGCGCCACTCGATCATGCCCGGGAAGAACTTCTCCCAAGCCTGGGTGAAGAGGCCCTGCTTGGAGAACTTCTGCTTGGCATCCAGGATGATGACCTTGGACTTGGGCTTGTTGGCCTTCAGGTACATCGCGATCTGGCTGGCCCGTTCGTAGGGTCCCGGGGGACACCGGAAGGGGTTGGGCGGGGCAACGATCACCACCGTGCCTCCGTCGGCCATGGATTCGAGCTGGCCCCGCAGGATCTTGGTCTGCTCGCCTGCTTTCCAGGCGTGGGGCAGCTTCTCCGCGACCTCGTTGCTGTAGCCCTCGATCTTGTCATAGAGAAGCTCGATGCCCGGCGCAACCACGCAACGGTCGAAGGGTAGCTCCTTCCCGCCGGTGGTCTTGACCACCTTCTTCTCCGGATCGATGGCGGCGGCGGAGTCGAACACCATGTTGATCCCGTGCGCCTTGAGCCCGTCATAGGTCACCCTGATGGACTCGAGCGTGCGGGCGCCGCCCAGGACCTCGTTGCTGAAGTAGCAGGTGTAGTAGGTCTCGTTGGGCTCCACCACCGTGACATCGATGCTCGAGTCGAGCCGCTTGATGTACTTGGCGGCCGTGGCCCCACCGGTGCCGCCTCCGACGACCACGACCTTCTTCGCGGCGCCTAGGGCGAGGTGGGGGACACCCACGAGACCGACGGCGGTTGCGGCGCTGGCGGCCTTGACGAAATCGCGACGATTCATCTTCATCTGTTTGACTCCTCAGTCCTTATTGTTGGCTGGCGTAGAAGGCGAAGAGGGCCTCGAGGCCTGCTTCTTGCTCCCTCTCGAGCAGATCTTCCATCTTGCTCCGCATCTTCTTGGGCATCTCCCGCCGGTCCTCGCGGAAGTCCGAAATGGCGTTCTGGAGGTAGGGAGTCCACTGGCCGGCCAGGATGTAGTACTCCTCGTCCTCGATGATCTTGCCGCCCTCGCTGTGGCATTTCTCGCAGTACTTGTCATGGAGCTTGGCGCCTTTCTCGGCCAGCTTCGCGTCGAATTCCTGCTTGGCGGGGGCAAATTGCTTGCCAGCGAAGAAGGAGGCCATCAGAGCGATCTCCTCGTCCGTGTAGCCCTTTGCGATGCGCCCCATGACGGTGGAGTAGACGCTGTCGTCGCGGAAGCCCTGCATG
>JBAPYD010000796.1:0-2602 GCA_049284555.1 Chromatiaceae bacterium
CTCGGGGGGCGCCAGTTACACGCTTCGATCCCGCTGCCCGCGCCGCCGTAAACGAATCGCTGCTCCGCTCCCGTGGATTTCGCGGCCGGAGAACGGCACGCGATGGGCCTCAACTGCCGTTTTTAGGTTCACGTGTCTCATCGGGCTGGTCGGCTACGTGATGGTCAAGGGTCTGCCGGACCCTGCCCTGTCCCTCCCCCTGGCCGCGGGCGCGCTGCTCTCGGTCCCCTGGGTGACGGTGACCGTGCGCTATCTGCCCGAGAGCGCCATCCGCGCGGCAGTCGGGGCCCTCACCCTGATCTTGGGCCTGGTATCCCTGGCGAGACTGCTCGCTTGAGCCGACCGGCTCAGACGGGATGGGGCAGACGCCCGTACAGCCGGGTTAGATCCAAGAGCCGCTCGGCGGCGCCGGGATCCAGCTGGTCCTGGGTATAGCGCCAGGCCCAGTTGCCCTGGGAGACGCCGGGGCGGTTCATGCAGGCCTCGGGACCCAGCCCGAGGACGTCCTGCATGGGGAACACGGCAAGGTCGGCGACCGAGGCCAGGGCGGCGCGGATGAAGTCCCACTGCATCGCGCTCCCGTCGCTGTTGAGGTAGAGGCGGGCGTGACGCTTCAGATCGGGGTCCAGGGTCTCCCACCAGCCGAGCAGGGTGTTGTTGTCGTGGGTGCCGGTGTAGACCGCGAGCTGCCGGCGGTGGTTGTGCGGCAGAAACGCCGAGCTCCCGAACCCCTCCGCCATGTCCTCGAAGGCAAACTGCAGGATGGCCATGCCGGGGAGGCCGAGCCCGTCTCGCAGGGTCTCCACATCCGGGGTGATGACCCCCAGGTCCTCGGCGATCAGGGGCAGATCCTCTCCGAGCGCGACCCTCAGTGCCTCGAACAGGGCCATCCCGGGTCCCGGCACCCAGCGGCCGCTGATTGCGGTCTCCTCGCTCGCCGGGATCTCCCAATAGCCGGCGAAGCCCCGGAAGTGGTCGATGCGGATCAGATCCACCTCCTCCAGGGCATGGCGCAGCCGCTCGATCCAGAAGTGATAACCCGACTCCGCAACGGCGGACCAGCGATAGAGCGGATTGCCCCAGCGCTGGCCGGTGGCGCTGAAGTAATCGGGCGGCACCCCCGCGATCACGGTCGGATGGCCGTGCTCATCCAGCTCGAACCACTCCCGATGGGTCCACACCTCACTGGAGTCGTGGGCCACGAAGATCGGGACGTCCCCGACCAGATGGACGCCGCGCTCATGGGCGTAGCGACGCAGCTCCGACCACTGGCGGAAAAAGAGGTACTGGACGAAGACCTGGCGCTGGACCCGATCCAGATGGGCGGTGGCCCACTTGGCCAGTGCCCCGGGCTCGCGCAGGGCGAGGGGCTCCGGCCACTCCGTCCAGGGTCGGTGCCCCTCCTCCAGCTTGATGGCCGTATACAGGGCGTAGTCTTCCATCCAGTCTTGTTGGCGGCGTCGGAAACGGGCGAAGTCCTCGCGATCACGCCGGTCGGCCCGAGCCAGGAAACCCTGGTAGGCCCGGTCGAGCAGGGCCCGCTTCCAGGTCTTGACGGCACCGAAGTCCACCCGATCCTGCGGAAAGGGCGGATGCTCCAGGTCCGCGGGATCGATCCAGCCGGTCTCCAGGAGCCGCTCCGGGCTGATCAGAAGCGGATTGCCCGCGAAAGCGGACGGGCACTGGTAGGGGGAGTCGCCGAAGCCCGTGGGCCCGAGGGGCAGCACCTGCCAGAGCCCCTGACCCGCTGCCGCCAGAAAATCGACGAACGTGTAGGCGGCCGAGCCGAGGTCTCCGATCCCAAAGGGCCCGGGTAGGGAGGTGGGGTGCAGCAGGATGCCGCTGGTGCGGTGCATGACGGACTCCGGGTGTTCCTTTGAGCAGCCGGCAGTCTAACGGACCAGCGTTACGGGTGGCGAGCGCCGAGGACCGAGGGCCGACCCGGATGTGAGCCCCTCGACGACGCGTTCCCTGCTAGCGTTCAATCGCCACTGGATCGGCCCGGGCCCCGGGCCCCAGCGCGCAACGGACACGGGCATGACAGTCGCCGCCGCGATGGACTCTGAAGACCGCCAACAGGGGAGCAGCCTGGAGTCGCACATCCAGCCCGAGCATCGGTTCGACTCGGAGGGCCAGGCCTTGAGTCGCACCGTTCGTTCGACTCCGAAATGAGCCGACCCGCCGCCCAGACCGACTTGAGCCGCATGCCACCGCTCGTTCGCGCCTTGGGCGATCGGGCGCGGCGGGCGAGGCACCGGCTGACCCTCGTCTTGAGCGGCTCGCGGGCCTGGACCGCCGCGGCGGTTCAGACCGCGACCGCCAGCCTGGGCAGGCCGTCGAGCCCCTATCGCCCGGTCTGGCTGACGGACCGGGACATCGGGCCCCTGGGGGAAGGTCGCGAGCCCGCGTGGGCCCTGGTCCTGCCCTTGACCTCCGGCACCAGCCTGACGGGGAGCGAGACCGATCTGCTCGTCTACGACGCCTGGTCGGGCCTGGACGCGGACGGCCTCGCCGCCGCGACGGGGGCCCTGCGCGGCGGGGGCCTCTTTCTGCTCCTGACCCCGCCCCTCGACGCCTGGCCCGACTGGGTGGACCCCCAGGC
>JBAPYD010000797.1:0-1633 GCA_049284555.1 Chromatiaceae bacterium
CCGGACCAGAATCAGGCTCAGGCCGGGGATCTGGAAACGCGCTTGGGCCGCGCGGATGAGGGGTGCGAGCTCGTCGCGAATGGGCCGGATCTCGTCGCGGACGATCGCCCCCGCGCCAATCGAGACCGACTCCGATGGAGGACCTTCGGTTCTCACGCCCGAGGCTGCGACCACGCCGAGAACGAGCGGACCGGCGATTCCCAGCGCTCTTAGGGGACTCGTTGCAGGCACGGACTCCTCACACGCGAGTGGGGCTCGCCGGGAGCAGGCTTACGGCTGAAGACTGGACCCCGATCAAAGGCAGCCTAGCAGGATAAAAATGCAAAAAAAACCGGTGCCGTCGTGGCCCTTCTCGGAGCCAGAGCACACGCGAAGTCCCCCCCCTTAAGCGTGCGGCCTGATAGGACTGCCGATCGGCTCCGCGAGGGCTGTGGACTGTACATGCAATAGCGGGTGCCGTGTCTACCGGGCATCCAGAACGGCGCCACATAGGATGGTCGGCGCCCCAGCGTCCCCGTTTTAGCGACGCATATTGGGCCATCACGGCCGATCTAGCCGCTGATCCCCAGTGTTCGCAGCGCGTCCGTTGCGATTGATCAGCGGGTGTAGGTCGGCTCGTGGCCGGGCTTCACGAGGTGCATAGCAATCGTCATTTCGGTCGCGACGGCGAGGGCCTGCGAATCGAATCCCGAAGGAGATGAATGGAGTTGGCCTGATGGATCGTTTAGGACGGTCCGCGCGCGACTCGGCCAGGAGTCGCCCGGTCTGCTGACGGCCTGCCGCTGCCTCCGCAGGTCTTGCGTACCGACGGGTCACCTACCGCATCCCCTTGCCGGTCTTTCTAATCGGGTCGAGCGGATGGCGTCACATCGTCGTCCGGCAAGAACCTGAGCCGGAATCTCGCTCCTTCACCCGGGCGGCTCTCGGCCTTGATCTGCCAGCCCTGGCCATCGGCGATGCGTTTGACGAGCGGCAGCCCGATCCCCTCGCCGCGAACCGTTCGGCGGCAGCCCAGGTCCTCGGCGAACAGACAGTCCAGCTCCTCGGCGGGGATTCCGGGTCCCGTGTCTTCGACACGGACCTCCGACTGGCTCAAGGTCACGCGGATGCGACCCTTCTCCGTGTAGGTGCAGGCGTTACGCAGCAGGTTGCCCAGGGCGATCGAGAGGAGCGGTCGGGCGACGCTCAGCATCGGGTGGGCCTCGATGTCGCACTCCAGGGCGACCGGCTTGTGGCGCAGCAGGGGACGGTGCAGCTCCACGCACTCCGCAAGCACCTCATCCACCGCGCAGGGGGTGGGCGGGCTGGGCTGCCCCTGGCCCTCCCGGGCAAGGACCAGGAGTGCCGTGGTGAGGTCGGCCATGCCGCGGGCGGCCCGGCCGATCCGCTCGACCCGCTCCCGGGTGCGGCCCTCCAGGCTTGGGTCCGAGTCCAGGACCTCCACGGCCCCCTGGATCACCGCCAGCGGGGTGCGCAGCTCGTGGCTCACGCTGCTTACGAAGGTCTGCTCCCGCTCCACGAAGGCCCGCAAGCGGCGCAGATAGCCATCGATGGTGCGGGCGAGCTCTCCGACCTCGTCATCGGGGAGATCCGTCCAGACCGGTGCGAGGGGATCGCCGGGGTCGCGGCCGCG
>JBAPYD010000798.1:0-3469 GCA_049284555.1 Chromatiaceae bacterium
CAGACCAGGCGTCGCGGCGGCGTCCCACAGGCTGCACGGAGTCGCGCAGAGCGCGCTCGCGGCGGCCGTGCTGAAGGACCAGGTGAGGTCCGCGGCAAGGGCGTTCCCGGCCAGGTCCGTAACGCCGGCCGTGCCCCCCAGGACCCGCGCGGTATAGGTCGTGGCGACCGTTAGGGCACCGCTCGGGGTCAGTGTCGCGGTCTGGCTGCCCGCATCGTAGGACACCGACGCGGCCACCAGGGTATTGCCGGCATCGCGCAGCTCGAAGGTCCCACTCGTGATGGTCGCCGCATCCATCGCCTCGCTGAATACCGCCGACACCACGGCGCTCGGGGAGACCTCGGTCGCGCCAGCAACTGGGCTGGTGGAGGTGACGGTGGGCGCCTCGGTGTCGGGTGCAGCCGTGGTGAAGGACCAGGTGAGGTCCGCCGCAAGGGCATTACCGGCCAGGTCCGTAACGCCGGCCGTGCCCCCCAGGACCCGCATCGTATAGGTCGTGGCGGCCGCCAGGGCACTGCTCGGGGTCAGCGTCGCGGTCTGGCTCGCCGCTTCATAGGACACCGACGCGGCAACCAAGGTGTTGCCGGCATCACGCAGCTCGAAGGTCCCGTTCGTAATGGTCCCTTCATCCATCGCCTCGCTGAATTCCGCCGACACCACAGAGCCCGTAAAGACGTCGATCGCGCCATCGGAAGGCGTGGTCGCGACCACCGTCGGCGGGGTGGTGTCCGACTCCGTCCCGATGGTGATGCCAACTCCTGCGCCCGGTATCTCCAAGTTGCCGCTGTCGTCCACGGCACGGGTTCTGATGGTGATCGCACCGGAGGCAAGGGGTGTCCAGGTGTAGCTCCAGCTCTCCCGGCCAACCGCCGGATGCCAGGTCAGGCCGCTGTCTACCGAGACCTCGACACCGCCAACGACACCACCGCCGCCGTCTGTCGCCGTGCCCGTAACCGTGACCGGCGTCCCCACCGGCAGGTTCGTACCGGCAGCGGGCGCCGTGATGGTCGAGCTTGGAGAGGTTAGGTCCGTCGACGCGGTGGCCGCGACCAAACCGGGTTGGAGGGTCTCGGGCTGAGCATTCATGTCCGCTAACAGGTTGACCGTCGCCTGCTGCATCCGCGGGTCGGCCGGATCGCCGCCGCGGCCGGAGACATCGTCGTAGTTCGGGTCCAATCCCCAAGGCCACTGGATGGTGCCCGAACCGAAGACCAAGGCGCCACTGTCCGCTCGATACAGCGTGAGGTGGTGTGTGGCGGTCCCGGGCGCGAACGTGGACCCGAAGTCGGTTAGGACCGGTGCATTCTCGACCGTGGTCGTCGACATCCGGATCAGCCCCTCGGGACGGAAGTCGTTGTCCAGGTCCTCATCCCACTCGTAGCCCAGGGTCCCCCGAGGCAGGAACGCAACCGTCCCGGCCGCGAGGCTGGCGATGCTGGTGTCGCGCCAGAACCGCATCTTGCCATCCTCCGCGGGGACCTGGATCTCGGTGGTCGCCCCGTCATTCACGGTGAAGATGGTGCCTGTCAAGGCGTTCTCCGGCTGGCCGCCGTCCTTTGTCGGGTCGCGGGGGTCACGCCAGGTACCGGTCCAGACGCCGACCTCGGGATCCGGGTTGTTGGGATAGTCGTGGGTCTCCTTGTAGCAGACCAGCGTCCGGTAGGGGCTGGCGGAGCCGTCGACGCTGTCCTCCCAGCGGGTCTTCCAGAAGATCTCGTTGGCGCTAAAGAACGCCAGATGCACCCCCGCATCCCGCGCGGCCTCCACGTTGGCGCGCTGTTGCCCGGACCAGTACTCGTCGTGCCCCACCGACAGGAACACCTTGTGGTTGAGGATCAACGAGCCGAGCCGATCGCTGTCGATTCCCGTGAAGTAGCTCAGGTCGTAGCCGTTGGCCTCCAGCCAGCGCACCATCGGATACTCGGCACTGAACAGCCAGTCCTGGCCGCCGGCCACCTCCCTCGTGTTGAACGGCCGGTTGTAGCTGACCTTATAGGCACGGCCGTCGGCCCCTCCGCCGGTACCCGGGCCCGTACCCTCGTAGAGGCTGTTGCCACCCCAGGTGTTGTAGGCCTGCCAGGTGGTATCGGAGGTCTGGAACAGAATCTCCGATGTGCTGCCGTCATCCCGCACGATGAACACGATATGGCTGGAACCTTCGGAATCCTCGCGGATCGCCTTGGCGAAGTAGATGCCTGAGGTTGCATCGGCGGGCACGCTCCAAGACGCGGAGACCTCCCAGTTGCCGCAATCGATCAGACCCGAAGCGCTATCGGTCAGACAGGCCGGCTGCGCCTGTGGCAATGGGGCCGAGGGCAGCACCGTAGCGACCTTGCGGGCGCCATCGCCGCCGTAATATCCGAGCCGATAGATGTCGAGCCGGTAGTCGGTGGCATCTGTGTCTATTTTGAAGTCGACGATCCCACCTTGATCAACACTGATATCGGTTGTGAAACCTTGGATCGACGGGTCTCCCGCCCCACTGACGTCCCATTCCGACGGCGGGTTACCGGTTAGGCAGTTCTCCCTGACGATCGGATTGCCCGTGGTGCAGGGGTCCGTGGCCGCGGTGGTGAAGGTCCAGCTGACGTCGCCTGTCATGGAGTTACCCGCTAGGTCCTTGATGCCGTCCGTACCGCCCTTGAGGGCGGCCGTGTACTGCGTACCGAGGGCCAGCGCGGCGTTTGGGTTCAGAGTGGCGGCGCGCGTCACCGCGTCATAGCTCAAGGTGGCCGACACCAGTGCCGCCCCGGCATCCCGGAGCTCGAAGGTCGCCGCATTGATGGTTGCAGGATCGATCGGCTCGTCGAAGGTGGCCTTGACGTCCGTCTGCGGCGAGACATCGGCGGCCCCTTCGAGCGGCGCCGTGGACGAGACCTGAGGCGGCGTCGTATCCGGCCCCGAGCTGGTGGTCATAATGACGTCGACCCAGTAGTTGGTCGACAGGTAGCTACTGGTTGGGAAGCCGCCCAAACCATACTGGTAGACGCCGTTGACACTCTCGCTGCTGGCCAGGGCGGTGAGCGGACCATTGGTGTACGCCGAAGCGAAGTAGCCCGTATCGGCAGAATAGCGCCCCACCGGGGCGTGATAGGAGGCCACGTAGACGGTGTCGGCGGTGATGGCCACCGGCGAGGTGAAGCTCGCCTCCTGCCAGCCCGAGGCGGTCTCGTTGGTGAAGGTCACCTGGGCGAGCAGCGTGCCGCCGCTGCTCCAGAGACTGCCCACGTGCGGGCCCGTGTTCCCCGCGCTCTTGTAGAAGCGCAGCCCGGTGATGAAGCCATCGACCCCGCTGCGGAACTTGACCCCCAGCTCCACCGCGCTGGTGTCCGAGTCCGCCACCAGACCAGGCGTCGCGGCGGCGTCCCACAGGCTGCACGGAGTCGCGCAGAGCGCGCTCGCGGCGGCCGTGCTGAAGGACCAGGTGAGGTCCGCGGCAAGGGCGTTCCCGGCCAGGTCCGTAACGCCG
>JBAPYD010000799.1:0-15576 GCA_049284555.1 Chromatiaceae bacterium
CAGCAGCACCCCCCCGCTCAAGCGACACTTGGCCGTCATGCGCCCGCGTGTCGGGTACGGGTCCGAGATCGGGGGCCGCGACCCGGCCCTCGGCCTCCTGGCGCGTCGCCCGAGAGGCGGAAGCCACCGGACCCGAAGGTCCAGGCGGCTCCCCCGTCCACCCGGACCCTCTCCGTCCGGCCCCCAACACGGGCAGAGCCGTCGGCTGCGCCCCCGGGGGTTCTGCCGTCTGAAGCGACTCGTCGCCCCGTTGCTCCCCCGATTCAGGTCTTGAGTCCAGTGCCCGCCTTTCGCCCTCCTGGCGCATCTCCCGAGGAACGATGGATTGCGACGACCCCGCGGCGATGGGTTCCGCGGTTCCCCGGTCGCCCCTGGCCAAGCCTACGCCGGGCCGGGGCCCGCCCCCCGACCCGGCCGCAGGAGGCCCCCCTTGGGTCGGGACCTGTTCCTGCTGACGGATGATCCGTTCGAAGTCAGCCGATGCCGAGCTCTCGGCGGGACCCCGGTCCAGCCCCCGGCCCGCGGCCGGGCCCGGATTGGACGTCTTGTTCATGACGGACATCGCATCCATCGGGGACTAAGCCTCCTCGGCGGCAAAGACGCCGCTCGAGCCATGGCGCCGATCGTCCGAGACCCGCTGCTCGCCGCGCTCACGCGCCCGGCGCTCGGCGGCTCGGACCCGGTCCCTGACCTTCTCCAGGATGGTCACATGCCGCTGGGCCTCCTGGCAGCGCTCCATTGACTGCTCGACCGCCAGCCGCTGCTGCTTGATACGCCCATGCTGCTCGGCGATCGCCTCGTTGAGGCGCGAAAGGAAGCGCCAGTGATCCCGCAAGCTCGCGCCGAGGCACGCATCCTGAACGGAACCGACGCGTGCACATGACTCCCGGTAGTCGAGGAGCTCGTTGAGACGGCCACCGGCCTCGTCCAGCAGCTGGCGCCGCTGCACAAGGGCACGGGTCGCTTCCTGTCCCCGCTCCCCGGCCACCTGGAGCAGGAGCTCGATACGTTTCTCCCGGCTCAATCGGAACCTCCTTGGGATCATACTTCTGAAGTGGATCGCACCCCGTGGCCAGGCCCTAGCCGTCCAAGTCACGTCCGGCGCCCGGCCGGCCCATGAGCTCCACGAGCTCCGCGATGCTGTCCGCCAGGCTCACCCGTTCATGCATATCCTGACGCAGCAGGTCCTGGACCTGTGCACGGCGCTCGACGGCCTCGTCGACCTGGGGATTGTGGCCCTTTCGATAAGCACCGAGCGTGATCAGGTCCTGATTGCGGTTGTAGAGTGAGACCAGGCGCTTAAGGGCCCGTGCGGCCTCCTGCTGCGCCCGACCGGTGATGTCGTGCATCAGTCGGCTGACCGAGGCCTCGATGTCGATGGCCGGATAGTGCCCCTCGTCCGCCAGGGTCCGGGAGAGGACCACATGGCCGTCCAGGATGGCTCGCGCGGCGTCAGCGACCGGATCCATCTGATCGTCTCCCTCGACGAGCACCGTATAAAAGGCCGTGATGGATCCGCTGCCCTCCCCGGTCCCCGCCCGTTCCACCAGGTGCGGCAGCTTGGCGAAAACCGAGGGCGGATAACCCTTGGTCGCCGGCGGCTCCCCAATCGCCAGGGCGATCTCCCGTTGGGCCTGGGCATAGCGGGTGAGCGAGTCCATCAGCAAGAGCACCCGTTTGCCTTGATCCCGGAAATACTCGGCAATGCTCGTGGCCAGCATGGCCCCATGCAGCCGCATCAGGGGCGGCCGGTCGGCGGGCACGGCGACGACGACGGCCCTGCGGCGTCCCTCCTCACCGAGGATGTTCTGCACGAACTCCCGAACCTCGCGACCACGCTCCCCGATCAGGCCGACCACGGTCACGTCCGCATCGGTGTACCGGGTCATCATCCCGAGCAGGACGCTCTTGCCCACCCCGCTTCCCGCGAACAGTCCCATCCGCTGGCCCCGACCCACCGTGAGCAGGGCGTTGATCGCGCGCACCCCGACATCGAGGGGCTCGGCGATCGGACCCCGCGCCATCGGATTGAGGGGCCGCCCCTGGAGGGGAACCTGACCCAGGGTCTGCACCGGACCCTTGCCGTCCCAGGGTCGACCGGCACCATCGAGGACACGCCCGAGCAAAGCCGGACCGACCGCGACCTCCCCACCCTGGCGGACCGGCGTGACCCGTGCATTCACCGTGAGGCCGCGATCCTCCCCCGCCAGCATCAGATACAGCCGGTCGCCGGAGAATCCCACCACCTCCGCATCCACCTCGGAGCCGTCGAGGGACTCGATGACACAACGGCCGCCGACCGCCGCCTGGCACCCGACGACCTCCAGAGTCAGACCCACCGCGCGGGTGAGGCGGCCCTGAACGACGGGCGGGGGCAGGTGCTGTGCCGCCCGGCGAAAGCCCTGGATGGCCCTGGCCCACTGGGCGGCCCGGTCAGGGGGTTGCGACGGCGCCGTGCTCATGGGTCTTGGGTGGGGCGGAGCCCGGTGGAAACACCGGGCCCCACGCCCTCCGCAGGGGTGGAGACGGTGGCGGGCCCGCCGGTCGACTCCTCTCGCGGGGCCGGGTCGGCCAGCCGCTCACCGCCAAAGACATGACGAATCGCCGCCTCGAGGCGTCGCTCGACGGTGGCGTCCACCTCCGAGGTGCGGGTCACCACCACGCAGCCTCCCCGGGTGATCGCCGGACTCTCGACCAGGCGCCAGCCGAGGGCGCCCTCCGCGGCCGGCTCGGGATAGCGCTCGCGCAACAGCGCTGCGTCTTCCGGATGGACCTTCACCGCGATCTCGCGCGCCGACAGTGGGAGCACCGAGATGGCCTCGCGGACGGCCGCGACGATGACCCCGGGCTCCGTCCGTATCTCGCGTCGCACGAGCTGCCGCACCAGGGCGGTGGTCAGGGCGATGAGCTCGTCCATCATCCGGGCATCGAGCCGCTCGAGGGGACGTGCCAGGGAGCCGATGAGAGACCGGAGGATCCCGAGCTGCGCCTGTACCTCCTCGCCACCCTCCCGCAAACCCTCGCTGCGGCCTGCCGCAAGGCCCTCGGCGTACGCGGCCTGGCGCAGCACCTCGAGCTCCTGGGCGGTGGGCGGTCGTACCTGGTCTTCACGCGACCTTGGCTCAGGGCCGCCGCCGATGCCGGGTGCCTCCCAGCGCCGCCAGAGCTCGAAGTTCAGCTCAGCATCTGCCTCAGACGTACTCATCTCTGACCCCCAGGGTAATCTCACCCTTCTCAGCCAGGCGCCGCGCCATTCTGACGACGTCCTTCTGGGCCTGCTCCACCTCCGCCAGTCGGACGGGGCCCGTGCCCTCGATGTCGTCGCGAATCAGCTGCGCGGCCCGTTTGGACATGTTTCTGAAGATCTTTTCCTTGAGCTGCTCGTCGGCTGCCTTGAGTGACTTGACCAGCACGTCGCTCGGGACCTCCTTCAGGAGCGACTGGATGTCGCGCTCCGAGACATCGATCAGATCCTCGAAGGCGAACAGGGCCTCGTCGAGCGAGGCACCGAGATCCGG
Organism: Chromatiaceae bacterium; assembly: GCA_049284555.1. Lineage (GTDB taxonomy): Bacteria > Pseudomonadota > Gammaproteobacteria > Chromatiales > Chromatiaceae > Thiodictyon. The sequence goes on from JBAPYD010000799.1 coordinate 3,519, forward strand.
GTCCTCCTGCCGGATGTCGTCGAGGATGTCGGCGCCCAGGGCGCGATCGAGGTGGTTCAGCAGGTCCACCGCGGCCTTGATCCCCCCGATGCGGGAGCTGTGGATGCCAGGCGCGTCCGAGACTTTCTGGTCGATGATGGCGTCGAGCTCCTTGAGGGCCGTGGGCGGCAGGCTCTCCAGGAAGGCGACGCGGGTGAGCAGCTCCGGGCGCTGAGCTTCTGGGAGCAGGGCGAGCACCTCGGCCGCATGATCGGGCTTGAGGTTTGCCAGAACGATCGCCACGATCTGTGGATGCTCGCTGCGCAGCAGGTCCGCCACCGCACCAGCGCTCATGTGGCGTACCGCATCCATGCCAGCGAGCCGGCCAGCCATGATCTGACCGACGAACTCTTTGGCCCGATCCTTGCCGACCGCGTTACCGAGTGAGGCGAGCAGATACTCCTCGGACCCGATCCCCAGGGGCATTCGGTCACCCGCCTGGGCGAGGAACTCCTTCAACGTCTCGGAAACATCCTTGCGGGAGACCGTCTTCATTCGCGAGATGGCCATTCCCAGCTTCTGGACTTCCTTGGGGTCGAGGTACTTGAGCACGTCGGACGCAAGACGCTCGCCCACCGTCAACAGCAGGATCGCCGAACGCTCGGTGCCCGGAAGGGGAACAGTCGACTCACTCGTCACTGGCCAGCCACTCCTTGACGAGCACCGCCGCCAGTCTCGGATCTTCACTGATCAGGGACTGGGCGCGCGCCACCTGACCCTCGTAATCCCGCGGTGCGGCGAGACGGCCCACGGCCGCCTGCGCCTCTTGCGAAACCGCGACACGGTCGGCGGTCAACTCGGTCGGTGATGCGAGGGCCGGTCCGCCGACCGCTCCCGCGACCGCGCCGGCGAGGGCCGGCGGTCCTTGCTCCTGGCCCTGGCGGCCCACCTGGGTAGCCCCGCGCATGAGGGGCCGCAGCACGGCGAAGACCAGCAGGAGTAGAACCAGGGCGCCAACGCCTTGCTTCACCAGGCTCCATTGCCAGGCCTGTCCCCACGGTTGCGCCTCCGCGGCCGCCAAACCGTCCGTGCCGTTCCAGAAGGACGCGCTGACGACGTGCACGCTATCCCCTCGCTCCTCGTTGAACCCGACCGCCCTCTTCACCAGCACGGTCAGGTCATCGATCTGCCCCTGGCTGAGGGGCTTGGGCTGCGGCTTGCCTTCCTCATCCGGCGGCGCGGCGTCGTCGATCACCACCGCCACCGACAGCCGGCGCAGCACCCCCGTGGGGGAGCGCACATGCCGCACCGTGCGGTCGACCTCGAAGTTTCGGGTCGCGTTGCGCGACGAGCTCTCGTTCCCTTGCGGCGCCGCGGCACCCCCTTCCGGCTCGAGGCTCCCGCCGGCCGGCGGCTGGTTGGAGAGGGCACCGGGGATGCCACCCTGAAGGGTCGACCCCCGGGAGCGCTGCTCGGCCACCTGCTCGCTCCGCAGGACCTGCTGCTCGGGCCCGAATCGCTCCTCGGTCGCCTCGACCATCGTGAAGTCCAGGTCCGCCGTTACCTGGGCTCGCACCCGATCGGGGCCGACGATGGCGGCGAGAATCTCTTCCACCCGCCGGGCATAAGCCGACTCGGTGCGACGCACGAAGGCTAGCTGCGCCATGGAGCCCTCCAGCCCGGAGGAGCCCTCTTCCGGGGAGAGCAGCCGCCCGCCCTGGTCTATGACGGTCACGCGACCGCGCTCCAGATTCGGCACGCTGGAGCTCACAAGGTGCATGATGGCCTGGACCTGTGCCGGCTCCAGGGTTCGGCCCGGGTATAGATTGACCAGCACCGAGGCGGAGGGCTTCTCTCGCTCGCGCAGGAAGACGGAACGCTTGGGCAGCGCCAGGTGCACCCGCACCCCCTGCACATCTGCCAGGCTCCCGATGGTGCGTCCGAGCTCCCCCTCGAGCACCCGCTGGTAGCGCGCCGATTCCATGAACTCGCTCTCGCCGAAGGGGGCCTGGCGGTCGAGCAGCTCGAATCCCACCCCGCTGCCCTTGGGAAGCCCGGTGGAGGCCAGAGCGATGCGGGTCGCATGCATGGTATCCGCCGGCACCAGAATGCTGCCGCCGCGCTCGTCGATCCGATAGTCGACCCCGCGCTCCTGGAGCGCGGCGACGATCTCGCTCGCGTCCTGGGGAGAGAGGTTGGTGTAGAGGGGGCGGTAGATCGGCTCCCGGGACCAGAAGACCACCGCAATGCCCAGTGCCACGCTCACGGCGATTCCGACCATCAGGCCGAGCTGCCGGGTCAACGGCAGTGCGGAGAGGGTACGAACTCGCTCGAGTATCTGGTCTCGCCTGATAAGCTCCATCGTCGGGTCCGCCGATTTGGTCCGCCGCTAATGCCGCAGCGAGCTCACACCTGCATGCTCATGATTTCTTGGTAGGCCGCGACCAGCTTGTTGCGTACCTGGGTCGCGGCCTGAAAGGCCAGACTCGACTTCTGCATCGCGATCGTCAGGTCGGTGATGGAGACCGCGGGGTCGCTGAGCTCGTGGGCCCGGGCGAGGCTCGCCGCCGACTGCTGGACACCGTTGACCCGATCCAGGGACGCCCGGAGCAGCTCGGAAAAATCCGCCCCTTGCGGCTGCTGGGCCCCCTCCAGCCCAGCCTCGACTCGGTGGGAGAGCTCGCGTAGCCGGTGCAGCAGATCGTTCGCACTGATGCCCTGCTCGATCATCATCGCCTCACCCTCCCGTCAGCCGCCGTCGGCGAGGATCACGGGCATCTCGACCCCCAGCCTGCGCAGCCGCGCGATGCGGTAGCGGAGCGTGCGGGGGCTGATCCCCAAGCGCCGGGCGGCAGTCTCCCGGTTACCCCCCGTGGCACGCAGGGCCTCGACGATGAGGTCACGCTCGCGCAGCCGCAGGTCTTCACCGAGGCCGGGCGGCCCTGCTTGACCGGTGGGGGCGCCGGGATGCTCGGTTCGGGTCGGCCGGATGGAGCCCAGCCGCGGCTCGATGCAGATCTCATCCGCACCGATCCAGCCGCCACTCTGGAGGATCAGGGCCCGCTGGATCACGTTGTCGAGCTCGCGGACGTTTCCGGGCCAGGAGTGCGCCAGCAATCGTTCCTCCGCCGCCCGGGTCAGTCGCGGGACCTGTCGGCCCGCCGGGGTGTGGAACCTGACTCGGGCAGCGGCCAAGGGCAGGATATCGCCCACGCGCTCACTGAGCGGTGGAATGGTCAGTGGGAAGACGTTCAGCCTGTAGTAGAGGTCGACTCGAAAAGCCCCGGCGGTCACCGCCGCGGCAAGATCCCGGTTGGTGGTCGCCAGGATCCGGAGGTCCAGGGGAATCGTCGCACGCCCGCCAAGGCGCTCGATCTCACGCTCCTGGAGCACCCGCAGGAGCTTCGCCTGCAGATCCAGATCCATCTCGGTGATCTCGTCCAGTAGGAGGGTCCCTCCCTGGGCCTGCTCGAACTTGCCCCGGTGACTCTGAGTGGCACCGGTAAACGCGCCCCGCTCGTAGCCGAATAGGGTGGCCTCCAAGAGACCGCTCGGGATGGCAGCGCAGTTGACGGCAACGAAGGGACCTTCGGCCCGGGCCGATTGCGCGTGGATGTAACGGGCGAACATCTCCTTGCCGGTTCCGCTCTGCCCGCAGATCATGACCGAGGCGTCGGTGCGCGCCACCCGTTCGGCTAGATCGAGCACACGACAGGTCGCGGGGTCCGCGTGCACCAACCCCTCGAGATCTCTCGAGGGTTCGAAGCCATACCCCTCCCGGCCGGTCGCCGCCGGGGCGAGGACGAAGACGGTGGACTCATTCATGCGCTCCACTCCCACTGCGGTTGGCTCCTCGTCCGACGGCCCACGCGTCGCGTCGACCTCTAGCGCTCGGGCGGTGATGAGACACCCCTGGATCGGGGGATTAATGAACTACCGCTTACGGAGTAGCAGCGTGCGTGCCAACAACTATTCTTCTTTTTCTTCTATAACTTGCAGAAGGACGAGTGGCCTTGCGTCAGAAATCCGCCGCAGCGTCCTTTCGGTTGATTCCGTATTTGCGCATCTTCTCGACCAAGGTCGTACGGCGCATGCCAAGCAGGCTCGCGGCCTGGGCAACCACCCCTCCGGCCTCATCCAGCGCCTGATTGATAAAGTCGATCTCCTGGCGGCTCAGGTAGTCGCGCAGGTCCACCCCGCCGGGGGGCAGCTGAGGGGTCTCCAGGGGCGCGCCGGGCCGGCTGGGAAGTGGTGGAAGCTCCGCCGCGAGGCCGTCTTGATCGCCCGGATTCCATCCCTCCGGAAGCAACTTCGCGGGCAGCCAGGCGGCGGGGACCAGCTCACCGGGATGCAGGATGGCCAGCCGCTCCAGGACATTGGCCAGCTCACGCACATTTCCCGGCCACCGGTAGCGGGACAGGGCCTCCACCGCCGAGGAGGTCAGTCGCAGAGTTCCGCGACCCGACGCCTCCATTCGTGCGAGTAGTTCCTTAGTGAGGAGGGGAAGATCCTCGATACGCCCCCTGAGGGACGGTGTCTCGATCGGAAATACGTTGAGACGGTAGTAGAGATCCTCGCGAAAGGAACCGTCTGCAATGAGCCGATCCATGTTTCGGTGAGTCGCGGCGATCACCCGGACATTCGCGCGTTGGGTCCGGGTCCCGCCCACCCGCTCATAGGTCTGGTCCTGGAGGACGCGCAGCAGCTTGACCTGCATGGGCAAGGGCATGTCGCCGACCTCGTCGAGGAACAGGGTCCCGCCCTCTGCCAGCTCGAAGCGACCGGCGCGGGACGTAATGGCCCCGGTGAAGGCACCTTTCTCGTGACCGAAGAGCTCGCTTTCCAGGAGCTCGGCGGGGATGGCACCGCAATTGACCGCCACAAAGGGGGCTCCGCGGCGTTTGGACAAATAGTGGATGTTGCGGGCAACGATCTCCTTTCCGGTTCCGGTCTCCCCTAACACCAGGACCGAGGCGTCGGTGGGAGCGACCTTCTCAATGAGGTGGCGGACCTGCTGCATGACTGGGCTCGCCCCGACCAGGACCCGTGCCAGCAGCGGTGACTCCCGGCCGCGACGGGGCTCGGGACTACGGGGACCTTGGTCGTCGCGCACGAGGCGCGACTGCTCCAGCGCCTTCACGACCTGTTGATGCTGCAATGGATAGTCGAGAACGCCGACGCGCCGGCCTGCGTTGCGGTGATTGCGCAACAGTGCCTGTGCATCGGTCCCGAGGTCCAGTGCAAAGACCGCCGCGGTTGGATGCCAGGCATGCACCTCGTCAACGAGTCGGGGAAGCCGCTCGTCTTCCGTCTCGCACCCGACCAGGACCGCCACGACCCCGTCGACGCGCTCGGCCTTCTCACGCCAGCCCTCGGACGGCAGCGTGACAGGCTGACGTCCCAAGAACTCGACGATGGCGGCAACGGACCGGGCACGCCCCACGTCGCAATCGAGTATCAGCACGCGGTCGGGAGCGGAACCCGTCGTGTCCTCGCCCTGGCGCCTCCCCGCCTGAAATCTGATGCCGTAGTCCTTCGGGGAACCTTCCGTATCCGGCGACTGTGTCCTGGAAGGTGGAGTCTCCCAGAGTCCCTCACTGGAGAAGTCGTGGAACAGCAAAGACATCACGAGCTCCTATCCGCGGCCGGTATCGGTCGATAGGGGGACAAGCACGCAGACCAAGGAGCAGGACTGGGCGCGCTTCGTCAAAGCGGCGTCTTGAGCTTGCCCCAAAGGAGCCGGTAACCGAGCTAGGCAATGGCGTCGGAAATCCGTCCAGGTATCACGGGGAGGCCACGCGCGAGCCTGGCTCTTATCACCGCATCGTCGAACGCCGCGGGGCGCTCGAAGGCAAAGGGCGGGCCCCTACTCCGGCCCTTTAGGGCTCAGGACGCGACGGAGATTTGACACTGGTGTGGTTGGCGGTGGTGTGACCCCGACGGCAGATCTCGGGGATACGGAGGTGGCAATCCCCGTGGCTCGAGATCGAGGTCACGGTTCCAACCCCCACAGCGCCCGGTTTTGGCCCTGTGACTTGACCCTTGAGCATCCGGGGAGTCAATCGGCTCAAGCAGCCGCGGTTCGCTCGTAGACGCGGTTGGCTGCGGCCTTGCGGCGCAAATCAGCGATCTCGCCAAAGGCCTCGGCCTTGCTTGCTTGGCAGAGAGTGAGCAAACGCGCGTCGGATTCTAGGATCTCTTCGATCCCCCGACGTACCCGAGCGGACTCATGGGGTGCGGGTGCGGCCTTGAAGAAGCGCGCGATGCGAGAGCGGCGCTCGTGCTCAAGCCGCACCGCGCTATCCCAGTCGCCGAAGGTGGCTGCGTCGAGCATGGCCCGCGTGTCGGCAAGAATGCCCTCCCATTCCGTGGACCGAGCGTTATCGACGAGTGATAGACGGGTCATGTCCGCCACCTCCATCGGGGTCTATTGAGGGGTGGATGCAAGCGAGGACGCCTCGGCGCGAACCGCATCGGTTCGCCGATACTCTTGGGGGATCGCGGCCCAGGCTTCGCGGATTTCTTTGAGCAGGGAGACTACCTCCAAGAGGACGCGGCTGTCGCTGCGGGCGTTCCCTTCCAGCAGCCGACGGACCATGTAGTCGTAGAGGCGTTCCAGATTGTCCGCGAGCTCGCCCCCCGACCGATGATCCAGGCTGGCCCGCAACGTGTCGACGATCGCGATGCTACCGCTGACCAACTTGCCCTTTTCGGCGATGTTTCCATGCAGCATGTGACCGACCGCACCCGCGGTCTTCTCGATGGCGCCGTCGATCAGCATCAGTACCAGCTGGTGGGGATTGGAGTCCACCACGGCGCTCTGGGTGCTGACGCTGCGATACGTGTTGAGGGCGGAGGGGGCGTTCATGGAGTCGAACTCCTTCACTGCGTGTCGAGTGGGTACTGGGGCGGAAACGCGAGCCTGATTAGCGTGCGTTGTTTGTCAGGGCAGAGAGCTGCTGAGTCAGAAAGGTACTGGTGGCCTGGAGCTGGCCCACGAGTACATCCATAGCCGTGAATTGCTGCAGGTAGCGGGCCTCCAGGCCGCTCAGTCGACGCTCCAGACTTTCCCGGGAGTCCTCGATACGATCCAAACGACCTTGGAGCCCCTGGTTCCTGGTATCGAAGATACCCCCGCTCTCAAGGTAAGAGTCGATGAGGCCGCCCAGTCGCTTCGCCACGCCGTCCTCGGCCCCGAATAGCGCGGCGACACCGCTCACATCCCGGGCGAGCGACGCCGCCAAGATGTCGTTGTCCAAGGTCAGCTTACCGTTTTTCCCGCCCCGGATTCCGACATCGAAGAGGGCCGATATTGTTCCGTCCGGCCCGCCGAGATCGCGAGCCAGCTCATCGCTTACCCGGATTGCAAGTCCCCGGGCGGCCGCGTCCCCGAAGAGTGGCGGCTGCTCCACTCCTACCCCTTTGAATCCGGCAACTTGGCTCAGGGTATCGACGAAAACGTTGTACCGGGTCACGAACTCGGAGACCGCCTTGGTGATGGACTCAAGGTCGGGCCCCAGCTCGAGGCTGGCGAGGGTGCCCGGCTCGGCCCGGCGCAGGTCGATGGTCAGCGCATCGATGACATTCGTCAGCTGGTTGCTGGGGCGGGTCATGTCGATCCCATCGATCCGGAACGCCGCGTCCAACAAGGCCGTGTCGGTCAGGAGCTGCCCCGACGCGTTCAGATTAATCATTGAGAACGAAAGGGACGGACCCAACGCAAGGTTCTCGGTCAGGTTCGTTGCGTGCGCCTGCCCGGTGTCCGCTGCGGTCAGCACCAGGACCTGGCGGGTATCGTCGACCTGAAGCAAGGTCGCTGTGACACCTGGGTTGCCCACCGCCAAATTGATTGCGTCACGGATCTCGGTCAGGGTCTTGGCCGTTGACAGGTCAAGGTTGAAGGACCAATCCCCGGTCCCGACGGCGAACGTATCGCCCGCCGAACCGCCGAACGTTTGGGTACTTTCAAAGGCACCGGAACCCAGCTTGTGACGCTGGGCCAACCGCAGGACCTCGATCTGGTACTGCCCCGGGTGAGCCCGGTCGCCAGCAGTCGCAGCCACCACGGACTCCTGGCTGGAGACAGCCGACACAGCGCGTAACGCGGTCTGGTCGGCGAGGCCACTGAGGCTCTCCCGCAGCGACGAGAGGGAAGACTGCAGAAAGCCCAATGCCGAGAGCTGGGCCGAGACCTTTTGCTCCTGACGGTCGAGTCGCGCTTTGGCGGGCGCCCCCTCCGCGGTCACCAGCTGCGCGACGAGGCTAGTGATATCCAGTCCGGAGCCAATGCCCCCTGCCGTGATGGAAGCCATAACACCCTCGGGCCTTGACCGCTGATTGAGATCTCGATTTCGACTTAGCGATCTTCGGACCACTAGACCGATTCGCTCACCAGGAGGCCTCGCAAGGCCCCCGCTTCGGCCCCCTGTGCCAGGCGGCGCACCATCGCCAGGACCTCCTCTGGGGGGATCTGCCGGATCAGCTGATCCGTCTCCGCGTCCGTGATCCGGATGACCACACGCCCCAAAGTCTCGTCCACCGAGAACTCCAGACTGTAATGCTCTTGCTTCAGAAACTCGTTCAGCCGGGCGACCGCGTCGGTGGTGGTGGGTATGTCCGAAGGCCCCCCCGATACTGGGGTCGCCGACACGAGCGAAACGTCCTTGCCGGGTTCGGCAGAATCCTGCCGCTCCCTCGCAGGCAGCGCAGCGACCACAGGGCGTCCAGCGGACTCGGGGGGCTTCGCCGCGGTCTGGACGATGGTGCTGATCTCTGACATGACCGCTGCATCCAGCTTTTCGAACAGTCGACACCGCGGCGGCCAGGGCAAGGCTCACCCCGGCCGCCATCTCTCACCTAACCGCGAAGCAGGCCCAGCACGGTCTGCGGTGCCGCATTGGCCTGGGAGAGCATGGCCACGCCCGCCTGCTGCAGGATCTGGGCGCGGGTCAGATTGGCGGTCTCGGCAGCGAAGTCCGCGTCCCGAATCCGGCTGCGGGCGGCGCTCAGGTTCTCGGAGGTGGTCTGCACGCTTGCCACCGCGGACTCGAAGCGGGTCTGGATAGCACCGAGGTCGGCGCGGGCGCTGTTGATGGCTTGAAGGGCGGCGTCCATCTGGTTGATGGCCGTGTCCGCACCGGCGGTGGTGGTGAGGTCCAGCGTGGCGAACCCGGTGCTGGTGCCTGCGGTCGTGGTAGCGGCCGTGAGACCAGTGGTCGCGGTCGTCGCGGTCCCGGCGAGGCCGATGGTAATGTCGCCGGTGCTCACCAGCGTGAGGGTAGTGGCCGTGTCGTTGCGCGCGTACACGCCAGTCTGGTCCGCCACGGAGTTGATGGCGTCGCGGATCTGGGCGGCCCGCTCGGTGGCACTGCTAGCCGTTGCGATGGCGCCAACGCTCACGGTATTGATGGTCAGGTCGCCCGCGGTGATCGCGGTGGTCGCGGTAGCGGCGACGCCAGTGACCTGCGCGGAGGTATAGGTGCCCAAGTTGGTGTCGTTCGCGTTGATAATGCTGGAGATCGTTATCGTCTGGCCCGCGTTGGCCCCGACCTGGAATGCCTTGTTTGCGAAGGACCCGTCGAGCAGGTTAACCCCGTTGAACTGGGTCTGAGTCGCGATGCGGTTGATCTCCGACCGTAGCTCCTGCGCCTCCGCGTCGAGAGCCGCCCGATCCGAGTCACTGTTCGTCGCGTTTCGCGATTGGACGGCCAGCTCGCGGATCCGCTGGAGGTTGCTGGTCACCTGAACCAGGGCCCCCTCGGCCGTCTGAGCGAGGGAGATCCCGTCGTTGGCGTTGCGGGCCGCCTGATCCAGGCCGCGGATCTGGCTCGTCATGCGCTCCGAGATGGCAAGGCCGGCGGCGTCGTCCTTGGCGCTATTGATGCGCAGGCCCGTGGAAAGGCGCTGCATGGAGGTCGCAAGGTCGCCAGAAGACCGGAGCATGTTGCGCTGGGCATTCAGGGATAAAACGTTGGTGTAGATGACGCTGGACACTTTGAGGACCCTCTTGATGTTCCGGTGATCGCCCTCCCTGCTGTTCGCCGGTGGAGGAGGCTGCCCGGAGTGGTTGATCTGGCTTGTCGTCTTGGCGCGTCCTCGTTGCGCGCCTCAATCCCGTCATCGGTTCCAAGACGGGGATCTTTAGACGGTTGTCCGCTACCCGCAACGAAAACGTGCGTTTCTGCACGTCCTGGATCCCGGCACGGGGATGAAAGGCGCATCGCGGGGGACGAGCGGACACGCCACGTCCGAGGACGCTCGGCTTGCGGATCATGGGGGCGGAGTGCCGCGGCCCCGGGGCCGCGGCGCGGGCTTTATCCGAGCAAGCGGAAAAGCGACAGTCCCTGAATGCTCAGGTAGGTACGCTGGGCGGCCTCCAGGCCCACCAGCTGGAGCTGTAGCCGCGCGGTGGCCTCCGCATAGTCGAGGTCCTGGGCGACGGAGAGGGCCTCCTTGGCAGCCACCTCAAAGGCATCGTTGGCCTCGGTCTGACTGTCGATCAGACTCGATCGGCCAGCGACTCGGGAGCGTTGCAGCAGCACCTGATCCAATGCCCCGTCGAGCTCCGCGAGGCCCCGATCGAGCTGGGTTTGGAGATTGGCCCGGGCGCCGGGCTCTTCACCCGCCGACGCCAGTGCCTGGACGGCCCCCTGGATGACAGCAAAGACGTCCCGAAATCCCGCCGGCTCGATCGTGAATCTGTCGCCGTCCGCTGGGACGCCGGTCACCGTCACCTCGGCACCCCCGAAGGGAATGGCGGCCCCGCTGACATAGTCGCCGCTTGACACCAGATTGCCGTCACCGTCCTGGACCGCATAGACGAATGACCCGTCCGGGACCATCTGGGTGAATACGATGCTGAAGCTGCTGGGGGTGAAGGCCCCGGTCGCCTGGCCCGCGGAGATGGCCCCACTGCCCGTATTGGCCGGGTCGGCCGCGGTCACGAAGGACCCGTTTCCGGCCCGCACCCGCTGGAACACCAGCTCGCCGGAGTCAGTCATGGGAACCGAGACGCCGGGGCTGATCCCGAGCACCCGCTGTCCCTGGTCTCCGTGGTAGACGAATGCTCCCTGCCCATCACGCGAGAAGGGCGGGTTGCTGCTCTGAAGGCCCCCGAAGAGGTATTCCCCGCTGCCGTCACGGCCATTGGCCAGGGCCAACAGCTCATCCAGGCGCTGCCCGAGGGACTCGGAGAGGGCCCGCCGATCCGCCACGCGCAGGGTGTCGTTTTTTCCTTGGACCACCAGCTCTCGGACCGCGTGCAGGAGTTCTGTTACGCCCGTCAGGGCACCCTCCTCCGCCACCTGCCGGGTGCGCACCGCCTCGGCATTGGCCTGGTACCGCTCCGTGGCGGCGATCTCCCGGGTGAGCCGCATGGCCCGAACGGCCGCCGCCGGGTCCTCCGAGGCGGCCTCGAACCGCTTACCGCTCGCCAGCTGCCCTTGGGTCCTGGCGAGACGGCTCTGCTGCTCCTGCATGAGCGCGACGGCCCGCTGGTGCATCTGCTGCGTGGAGATTCGCATGACTCAACCCCCCAGTGCGTTCAGCAGGGTCCGGAACAGTTCGTTGGAGGCCGCGATGACCCGAGCCGAGGCCTCGTAGGCCTGCTGGTATCGCAGCAAGTCGGCGGCCTCCTCATCAAGATTGACCCCCGAGAGTGCCTCCCGCGACTCCTGGGCCCGCTGGAGCAACCGCTCCTGGGTGTCGGCAGACAAGGACAGGCTGCGCGTACGGCTGGCGATTTCGCCCACCGTCAGCTCATAGGCTTGTGCGAGGCTGGCGGTGCCACCCAGCAGCAGCAGCAGCAGCAGCGGCGACTCCTGGAGCCCCGCGAGCGCCAGGGCGTTCTTGTTGTCCCCCGTCCCCAGCAGATTGCTTTCGATCGTCAGCAGATCCCCGTTCTCGGGGGTACCAGTCACAACGAAACGCATCTCGCCGAACCCGGGCACCGTGAGGGCCAGGGAGGATCCGCTGTCCGCGACCGGATCGTAGGCCAGGATGCCGCCAGGCGGCGTGCCCACGAGAAAGCCCCCGACGGATTCGTCATAGGTCAGGTTGACGGCGTTGGCGAGGGGGATGC
>JBAPYD010000800.1:0-1643 GCA_049284555.1 Chromatiaceae bacterium
GCGTCCAGACCTGCCGCTCAGGTCCGTGGCGTTAACGGCAGCAAAGGTTTGTGGATTCAACCGATCGACGCACCTGGAAGCGGTCAGGCGCAACAGGCTGCTGGCTTGAGCTCCGCCGGGAGCGCCGGTGGTTAGATTCGTGGTGGCTCCCACGCTGGGGCTGGGCTCCGGGCGTCTGCACTGACAGCAGGTTCTGGCGATGCGGCTTTGCTTCGCACCGCGCTCGCGCTGTTTTTTGCTACGCCCACCTGGCCGGGGGCGCTCGGAGATTCGCCGACATCGCATGGCCGATTACGGACCGTGCCGCCCCGTCTCGTACGGTGCCGCTATGTAACGAGGAGCGTCGGTGGCGAGGTGGTTGAATGTCAGAGATTCGTGGCGAGTTACTGTTGGAGGCAACACCCATGGGGGGCGCTGATCCATCGTGGATCCCCAGGCGCGCGTGTCCCGGGACGAGAGCTGGGGAAATGCCAGGACGGCATTCGATCCGCGTCTCTTTCGGGAGTCGGATTCCGGCGGCCCTCAGGGCAGGATGATCTGGACCGTCTCCGAGGGCCGAAGCAGCTCGCTGGGTCTGCGCTCGAAGATGGCGTCCAGATAATAGACGGCCCCCTCCAGCTCGACCCGCACCGCCTGGACCCCCTGGCTGTAGATCTGTGCGTCCCGGAGCGTGTTGTTGACCCGCACCTTCACCGATTGACCAGGGCGAAAGCGGCGCAGCACCGGCGCCGTGACCAGGGCGCGGGCGAGCATCCGGTCGTCGGGGGCCACCACGATCAACGGCTCCTGCTGGAGCGTCTTGTAGATCACGGCCCCGTTCCAGGCATTGCGTGCGACCACGATGCCGTCGAAGGGGGCCCGCAGCTCGGTGCGCTCCAGGGCCACGGCGGCGGCGGCCTCGGCGGCCTTGGCGGCTTCCTCCTGGGCGGTGGCGGCCACCTGCTTGAGCTGGGCATCCTTGAGCTCCTCGATGGCGATCAGGCCCCGGTCGAACAGCTCCTGGGCGCGGTCCAGCTCCCGTGCCGCATCCTCGACCTCCACCCGCGCCTGCGCCACCCGGGCCTGGGTCTGAAGCAGGTTGGCCCGGGCCTCCCGCTGGTCCATGCGCAGCAGCAGGTCACCCTTGCTCACGTGCTGGCCGGTGCTGACCGACACCTCCTCCACCACGCCGTTCTCCACCACCCGCATCTCGACCTCGTGGACCCACTCCAGCCAGCCCTTGAGCTCCAGGGCGGCCTGGGCCTGGGAGCCGGCCGCGAGGGCGAGCAGGAGGACGGTGAGGCTCATTAGGCGTCGGCGCGTCATTGGGTGGTGTCCCCTTCGGCCCAGATGGGTTTGCCGGTGAGGGCCTGGATCTCGGCCCAGGCCAGTGCCCGGCAAAAGGCGACGCGCCGCTCGCGCATGCGCGTCATGGTCTGTTGGCTCATTGCATAGCCCAGGTCCGCCGTCACCTCCTGCTCGTAGAGGGTGCGGCTCTGGTCGAGCTTGAGGTCCCGGTAGGCGCTCTCGGTCTGCACCTGACGCTGCGCGGCGGTCAGGGCCCGCAGGCGCATCAGGAGCTCCCGGATCTGCTGACCCAGCTCGAGGGAGATGAGCTGGCGGTCCGGGTCCCGGACGTCCCCGAGCTGTCTGCGGATCTCGCC
>JBAPYD010000801.1:0-2296 GCA_049284555.1 Chromatiaceae bacterium
GGTAGAAGGTCCGGTGGACCGGGAGGCGGAGCACCAGCCGGTCGTCGTGGTCGCTGAAGCGGTCCCCCAGCCACCAGTCGTCGGCCGCGGGGTCGGAGAGGCGCCCGGCGGCCGCATCGTTGAGAAAGCGCGGGATGAAGTCCCCATCCAGGTAGCGGTGCAGGGCGGTCCCCCGCTCCGGGGCGAAGAAGGGCGAAACCAGGGCCACCGGGTGGGGCTCGCCGGCGGAGACGCCCAGACGCGCCAGCTGGGCGGCAACCTGGGGTGAGACCTTCGCGGGCACGGTGCTCATCGGGACGCCCTCACCAGATGTTCCCGGCACCCGGGGTGTAGGAGGCGCCCACCACCGAGTTGGCGATGAGGGTGTCCGCCTGGACCACACCACTGAATTTCGAGATGCCGGCGTCCACCTGGACCATGGACGCGCTCACGCTCACCGATCCGCCCGCCTGGATGCTCACGGTGCCGCTGGACTGGACGCTGACCTCGGAGGCGGTGAGCCGCACGCTCTGGCTGCCCCGGGTGACGGCGATCTCGCCCCCGCCCCCGTCCGTCACGACCACGCTGTAGCCCTGGGGGGTGGTCAGCGACACCCGGGGCCCGTCCCCGTCGTCCAGCTCCACCACGACGCCGGAGGGGGTGCGGATGACATAGACGTCCTCCTGGGGATCGGCCTCGCCGGGGGCCGACGAGGACCCGCTCCAGATGCTCCCGAGCACCAGCGGAAGCTCCGGGGTGATGAAGGCCAGCACCACGACCTCGTCCACCCGGGGGACGAAGCTCGCTCCGTACCCGCTGCCGGCGGAGGGGGCCACCACGCTCGCCCAGACCTCCATGTTCAGCGCGAGCAGCCGGACCTTGACCCGGGCGCGGCCCTCCGGGTCCTGGTTGTCGGTGACCCGCCCCAGGTGGAGGGCGGCGAGCTCGCCGAGGGCGTGGGGCGTCATCTCAGGCCCCCCAGTCCGCGCGGGCGACCCGCAGCCGGGTGCGCAAGCCGTCCGCCGAGTCGAAACGATGGATGCACTGCACCACCCGGTAGCGACCGGTCAGGCGCGGCGAGGTGCCGGAGAGCTCGATCTCCCGCCCACCCGCCAGGCGCGGATCGCCGACGCAGCGGATCTCCCCGGACACGAAGGCCCGGGCACGGCGATCGAAATGGGCCTGGGCGTAGGCATCCGTCAGGCCCTGCTTCCAGGGGAAGGGCTGGGGGACGCGCTCGGCCCCGGGCCAGCCGAGGCTGGAGAGCCGGTCCTTGGCGGTGGTGCCGTCCGCGGGGTCGCTGGTGGCATTCGCGCTGGCGCTCAGCTCGCTGTCCGCCCCAGGGTCGAAGCCCAGGACGGCGCTCTCCGTGGGCTGGTGGTTGAGATCCGCGATCAGGCGCACCGAGAGGGCGTTGTCCGAGACCGACAGGGCCACGGGCTCCCCGTCCGGCTCCTCGGGGCGTGCCCGAAGGTCGTTTCCGCGAAGCCGCAGCGGCACGCCGAAGGGGGCCAGGACCCGCAGCAGGAAGGCCAGGTGGCTCTCGTTCACCTGGTGCCAGGTGGCCGTGACCGTGGAGACGTTGGCGTCGGGGGAGAGTCCGCCGTCCGAGGCGATGCGCGAGACCAGGTCGTCCGGGCTCTGGTCCTCGAAGGTGCGGCTCGAGCGCATGCGGGCGAGTCGGTGGAGCCGGTCCTGGACCAGGATCGCCACATGGGGAGCACCGTCGCCGTAGCGCTCCTCCAGCGCCGTGATCTCGCCCTTGAAGACGGACAGCTCGCGCTCCTCGTAGTCCATGAGCACCTCGACCTCGTCTCCCAGGTCGATGTCCATCAGCTGGTAGTCCGGCTCCCCGCGGCCATCCGCAGCGGCGCCCCAATGGACGGCATGCAGCTCCCCATGGGCAACGCCGTGCTGGGGCAGCGCCAGACTGAGCCCGCGCAGGGCCTCGCCCAGATCGTCCCGTAGCTCACCCTTCACCTTGATGCGGGGACGTACGCTGACAAATGCCTCGGGCATGGAAGCGACTCCGGCCTCAGTCCACAAAGAGACGCGCGCGGCGCTCGCCGATCAGGTCGATCAGGGCCGCCAGCTCCTGCTCCTCGGGCTGCAGGGGCACCAGATCGGCACCCGGCCCGGAGCCCGCGTCGGGGACCCCGGTGGGCTCGACCTCGATCTCCAATTCGTCGATCAGGATGGGCATGGCTCGTGCTCAGTTAATTCGCGGACCAATTCAATCGAACCCCACACTTGTCACCGCCCTCACGTCCGCGCTCGCGGAGCCGCGGACGGCAGCGCCGCCTGCCGGGGCCTGGGG
>JBAPYD010000802.1:0-14136 GCA_049284555.1 Chromatiaceae bacterium
CCTCCGTGGTGGCCGCTGCGGCCTGGTCCTCGGTGATCAGGCGGTCGCGCACCAGCCGCCAGGCGAGTCCCGAGGGTTTCATGGTGGGTTGCGTGGTCGCCATGGTGTCTCTTTGGGGTTCAATGACCCGGGCCGGCGTGGTCTCGCCCTGGTCGGCGGCCATGGTTGATCGCGGTGGGGGACCGGCAGGAGCCCTTGAGTATATCCAAGGGTGCCGGCGGGTGGTCTATCTTTGTCCACCGGGTGCGCCGGATCGTTCCACGTCTTCGGCACGCCAGCATGTGCGCCCTGTCTCGGCCCTCTCAGGACCGCGACCCTAAGTGATCACGCATCGCAATTCTTCGCCGGCCGTCACCCTTTGGCCGGGACCCTGGTGTCCAGACGAGCGCTGATCCGTTGCGCTTCGCGTTCGGTCGAAGGGTGAGCGGCGAGTGCGCACGGCCGCTCACGGGCTGGCCCGGATGGCCATCCCTGGACCGGCAAGCCGCGCAGGACTGCGCAGCGAAGCCGGGCCCTCCATTCTTGGCCTTGAGCCATCGAAAACGGAGCGGCTCGGGAGGCGAGCTGATCGAATGCCAGGATGGCATTTGACCAGACTCATCCTTGGGGGCAGGAGGGGCTTAGCGATTCACCGACAGGGCCAGGCGCACGTTGCTGGCTGCCAGCCCGTCGTCCTTCTGCTCACTTTCCTTGAGATAGAACTCCAGGATGGTCTCCCGATTGCCCAACAGCTCCTCGGAGACCTCGTCGGCCAGCTCATTGGCGTGACAGAAGACGCTCGTGTAGGGGGAATCGAGCTCCCGCGGGTCTGTGACCCAGAGGTTGGGCGAGATGCGGTTGAGGATACGCAAGAAGCCGTAACCCTTTTCCGAGATCCACTTGGTGCAGACGCCGCGGACGCAGGAGCCGGGCCGTCCCCACTCGTTTCGGGGCTCGTAGCTGACGGGTAGGAGATCGGGGATCAGAAAACCCGAATAGAAGGCGTCGACCTCCTGCTGAAGCTGGCGCGAGACATTCTTGAATCCGATCAGCTCGACCCGGCAACCCCGGTTCTGCAGTGCCTGCACCAGCTGGACGAAGTCGCCGTCGCCCGTGACCAGCAGGATCTGCTCCAGCCGGTCGGACTGGAGCAGGGCGTCGACCGCCATGTCCATGTCGGCGTTTGCCTTGGTCGTTACGTTGCCCTCAGCGTCCGTGTAGCGGCGCACCGGCTTGACCGTGATCTTCCAGCCGAAGTCACGCACCATCTGCTGATAGATCCGGGCCTTCCGGGCGTAATCCTGGTCCTCCCTGGCGCGCTCCGGGTCGAAGGCCATGTAGGTGTTGAGGCGCTGCAGGATGCCGCCTTCCCGGGCGGCGAAGCGGCGCAGCACGTCGTAGCGCATCTGGTAGCCGCCGTTATAGCGGACATTTTCGGCGTCCACGAAGACGCCTACGCGGCAGTTCGAGCTCAAGCAACCCCCAAATGTAGCCAATCAAATAGTACTTGGGGAAGCGCTGATTTGTTGCGCCTCCCGTGGGGACCAGGAACGGCCCGCGGGCACGGATGCTGGACCCTCAGGCTCACCGATGCGACGCGGCGCCGCGCCGGGGGCGGCACTTCGCCCGGGTCGGATGTCATTACGTGTTCGCGCGGTTCTCGATCAGGTCGTTGACCACGGTCGGGTCGGCCAGGGTCGACGTGTCGCCGAGGGTGTCGATCTCATTGGCGGCGATCTTGCGCAGAATGCGTCGCATGATCTTGCCCGAGCGGGTCTTGGGCAGGCTCGGCGCCCACTGGATGATGTCCACGATCGCGATGGGTCCGATCTCGCCGCGAACCAGGGCCACCAGCTCCTTCTTCAGCTCATCGGTGCCCTCGATGCCGGCCATGGGGGTGACGAACGCATAGATGCCCTGACCCTTGATGTCGTGGGGATAGCCGACAACCGCCGCCTCGGCCACGTGGGGGTGGAGCACCAGGGCCGATTCGATCTCGGCGGTGCCCAGGCGATGGCCCGAGACATTGAGCACGTCGTCGATGCGCCCGGTGATCCAGTAGTAGCCGTCCTGGTCCCGGCGGGCCCCGTCGCCCGTGAAGTAGTAGCCCGGGTACTGCTTGAAATAGGTGTCCACGTAGCGCTGGTGATCGCCGTAGACGGTGCGCATCTGGGCGGGCCAGGGTCGGGTGATGACCAGGGCCCCCTCGCCCGC
The DNA here is from genome assembly GCA_049284555.1 of Chromatiaceae bacterium. Classification (GTDB taxonomy): domain Bacteria; phylum Pseudomonadota; class Gammaproteobacteria; order Chromatiales; family Chromatiaceae; genus Thiodictyon. Next base: position 2,194 of record JBAPYD010000802.1, read on the forward strand.
CCCCTCGACCAAGGTCCCGGTGGCCGGATCGACCAGGGCGGGTACCACCCCGAAGAAGGGCAGGGTGGCGGAGCCGGGCTTCAGGGCGGTGGCGCCGGGCAGCGGGGTGATCAGGTGGCCGCCGGTCTCGGTCTGCCACCAGGTATCGACGATGGGACAGCGCTCGTCTCCCACCACCCGGTGGTACCACTCCCACGCCTCGGGATTGATGGGCTCGCCGACGGAGCCGAGGATGCGCAGGGACTGGCGGGAGGTCTTCCTGACCGGCTCCTCGCCCGCGCGCATCAGGGATCGGATGGCGGTCGGCGCCGTGTAGAAGATGTTGACCTGATGCTTGTCCACCACCTGCCAGAAGCGGGACATATCGGGGTAGCTGGGAATGCCCTCGAACATGAGGGAGGTGGCGCCGTTGGCCAGGGGGCCATACACGATATAGGTGTGACCCGTCACCCAGCCGACGTCCGCGGTGCACCAGTAGACATCCCCCTCCTGGTAGTCGAAGACGTACTTGTGGGTCATGGCGGCATAGACCAGGTAGCCGCCGGTGGTGTGCAGGGCCCCTTTTGGCTTGCCGGTGGATCCAGACGTATACAGGATGAAGAGCGGGTCCTCGGCGTCCATCTGCTCGGGCTCGCACTGGGGTGCGGCCTTGGCCATCTCCTCGTGATACCAGCAGTCGCGGCCCTCCTGCCAGGCCACGTTGCCGCCGGTGCGGCGCACCACGATCATGGTGTGGACGTTGGGGCACTCCTCGAGTGCGGTGTCGGCATTTTTCTTGAGAGGCACGTGGCGTCCGCCGCGTACGCTTTCGTCGGAGGTGATGACCACCTGGCAGTCGGAGTCAAGGATACGGTCGCGAAGGCTGTCCGGGGAGAACCCGCCGAAGACGATGGAATGGACGGCGCCCACGCGGGTGCAGGCGAGCATGGCCACCGCCGCCTCGGGGATCATGGGCAGGTAGATGCACACCCGATCACCCTTCTTGACGCCTTTCGACTTGAGGACGTTGGCGAACCTCGAGACCTCGGCGTGGAGCTCCCGGTAGGTGATCTTGCGGTCCTCCGCCGGGTTGTCGCCCTCCCAGATGATGGCGACCTGATCCCCCCGCGACTCCAGGTGGCGGTCCAGACAGTTGTAAGAGACGTTGAGCTTGCCGCCCTTGAACCAGGCGATGTGCAGGTCTTCGGCGCCATAGCTCCAATCGAGCACCGAGTCCCAGGGCTTGAACCAGGTGACGAACTGGCTCGCCTGCTCCGACCAGAACCCGTCCGGGTTCTCCATCGAGCTTTGATACAGGGTTGCGTACCGGTCCGCGTCGATGTGGGCCTTGACGGCGAGGGCGGGAGGGACCTGGTAGAGCTTCTCTTCCGACATGATGTTCTTTCCTCTGCAGACGGTGGTGATGTTGGGGCAGGCGCTGGGTGCTTCTTATCAGTGGGATAGTGTTGGGCGCCTCGGGGCTCCCAATCCTAAACGTTTGGCAGGGCCTGTTTCCAGGTGATGACAGTGCTTGACCGATGGGTCAAGTCAGGAAGTCGCCCAGGGGCACACCCTTGCCGCTGTCTCGGTAAGCGGCCTGGGCGAGGAACAGCTCGGCCGCGGCCAAGGCATCGCTGAGCGCATGATGGGCCCCGTATCGTGGCAGGTTGTAGCGGTCCCCCAGGGCGTGGAGCCGCAGGTCCGATCCCTTGTAGGGGATCTGTCGCCGCTCGAAGTGACGCCTCGCCAACACCTGGGTATCCACGACCGACACCGGGAGCCCTGTGCCCCAGAGCCGTCTGCACGCGTTGCCCAGAAAGCCCCGCTCGATGGCGGCATGATGGGCGATCATCACCTTTCCCGCCAGCACCTCCAGCAGCTCGGTCATGACCTCCCGCAGCTCCAGGCCGCGCGCGGCCTGATCGTCCGTGATCTGGTGGATGACGGCGCTGGCCTCGGGGATCGACCGGTCGATGCGCACGACGCGGTGGCGGGCGCTCGCCAGATGGATCTGCGGACCGTGCAGCACCACGTAACCCACGCTGAGGATGAGGTCCTTCCGTACATCGAGCCCGGTGGTCTCCAGGTCGATCGCCAGGAAGTCCGTGTCCCGATAGTCCCGACGCCCCCGCGGCATCGGTCGGGCCAGATAGTCCCGCAGCGGCCCCACGGGCGCGCCGCGAAGCTGCCAGCGCCGCCGCCAGTCGATGAGTATCTGCACCGCCGACCGCTCAGGCGAAGCGCCCCGTCTGGTAGCGCTGCCCGAGGGACTCCTGCATGGTGTTGATGAGCACGAAGGCGTCCTTGAGGTGTCCGCGCTCCAGGGGTGAGAGCTCCTCCGGGGATAGGAAGTTGTCCGCCTTCTCGCCGCGCCGCAGCTGTCGGACCTGATGGCGCATGCGCAGTGTCCCGATGAGCTCGGCGGCGTCGACGAGATTGGCCGCCCCCTCGCGACTCAGGACGCTGGTGTCGGCGGCGGCCCGCAGGCGCTCCAGGGTGTTGGTCTCGTCGATCCCGGAGGACAGGGCGTAGATGCGGGCCAGATCGATGATGGGGACGATCCCACGGTGCTTGATGTCGAAGGTGTGGTCGTGCTCACCGCCATGGATCAGCACGAAGTTGCGGAAGAAGCCCAGCGGCGGACGGTGCTTCAGGGCGTTCGCGGCCATGTAGGCGATGAAGATCCGATTGGACTTCGAGTGCTCCAGGATCGTGTCGTGGATCTCCTCGAACAGCCCCTCGGTGTCGCGCAGGGGGCGCAGATCGAAGAAGACGCTCGAGAGCATCAGGGCCATGGGGTCGGGCCGCTCGATCCAGGTGGTGAAGTATTTCTTCCAGATGCGCAGGGGTTGGCGCCATTTGGGGTTCTTCGCCATCACGTCACCCGGGCAGTAGACGTAGCCGCAGGCGTTGAGGCCGTCGTTGACATAGCCTGCGAGGGCCGCGAAGTAGGCGTCGTCCTCCGGCTTCATGTGATCCGCGATCAGGAGGGCATTGTCTTGGTCCGAGTGGGAGGATTGCTCCCGCCGGGCCTGGGAGCCACCCACCATCCACGCGTAGGGAACCGGGGGCGCGCCAAGCTCCTCCTCGGCCAGTTCCAGCAGTCGCAGCGTGATGGCGTCCGTGATGGCGCTGATCGCCTGACCCACCTGATCCGCGGTTGCGCCGCCGTTTACCAGATGGATCTGAATCTCGCTCACCTTGGCGCTGATCTGGACCAGGGTGTCCAGATCCCTCGCCTTGTGGATGTCGCCAACCAGGTAGACGGCGTTGGAGCTTTGGAACCGGGTGAGGTCGGTGGTGGAGAGGATGCCCGCCACCCGTCCCGCGTCCAGCACCGGCAGGTGGTGGACGTTGAGCCGGGTCATGGTGATGAGGGCCTGGAACCCGAGTGTCTCGGCGTCCACGGTGTGCAGGTGCTCGGTCATGATCTCCCGCACGGGCCGCTCGGTGGAGAGCCCCGCGGCGACACAGCGGCTGCGCAGGTCCCGGTCGGTGATCATGCCCGCCAGGCGCTCGCCGTCCATGATCAGAAGCGAGGAGACGCGGTGCTCGGACATGATCTGGGCCGCGGCCCGGATGCTGGTCTCGGGCGAGGTGCTGATCGGCTCGCGAGTGACCAGGTCCCCGACCTGCACCGTCATCAGGCCGGAGCCCGAGGCCGGCGTCTCCGTCATGACGTCCAGCGCCTTGCGCAGTCGGTTGGTTACGGACTGCTCGAAATGCTCCGCGAACGCGGGGTATTCCTCCTGGAGCCGGGCCAGGTCCGAGCACGTGAGCAGATAGACCAGCGTGTCCTCGGCGGTACTGCCCTTGTAGGCGGACTCGGGCGAGTCGGGGCGGCAGGACATGACGCACAGATCGCCCTCCGCCAGTTTGCCGAACAACTCCCCCTGGGTGTCGCGGAGCTCGATGGCGCCACGCCGGATGATGTACAGGTAGGGCTGGTCCGCGTCCGCGGGTGGAAAGGACGTGCCCCGGCGGAAATAGCGCACCGTCAGCCGCTTGGGGAGCCGCTCCAGGGTGTCGGCCGGTAGCTTGTCAAACGGCGGATGACTGGCCAGGAATTCCTGGATCTCGATCAGCTCGACGTCCATTGACCTCCCCGGGGGTTGCAAAAGGATTGCAGACCATACCGCAGCGCACGCACGGAGTCAGGCCGTCTTCCGAGCAAGAAGCCCCGCGGGCGCGGGGCTTCTCGGGGTCTGAGGTCGGCCCATCCCTGGGCCTCTCGGTCGCGTCCGGTCAGTGTGCGGTGGCCATCCCCGCCCCCTTGGGGACGCGAATATCCTCCACCAGGTGCTGGATGTGCTCCGGCGGGGCCTTGGTGGCGCGGGACACCACGTAGGCCACGACGAAGTTGATCAGCGCGCCCACGGCGCCGATGGCCTCCGGCGAGATCCCCAGGAACCAGTTCTCGGGCTTGTTGGCCGCCATCTCGGTGCCCGGGATGAAGAACCAGCCCTTGAACCAGAAGATGTAGATCAGGGTGAACAGCAGTCCCGAAAGCATCCCCAGGATGGCCCCCGCCTGATTCGCGCGCTTGTCGAAGATGCCCATCATCAACGCCGGGAAGATGGACGAGGCCGCGAGCCCGAAGGCCAGCGCCACGACCTGCGCCGCGAAGCCCGGCGGGTTGATGCCGAGATAGCCGGCGACCACGATCGCGCCTGCCATGGCGATACGTCCGGCCATGAGCTCGGCCTTCTCCGAGATCCCTGGTGTCAGCATGCCCTTCATCAGGTCGTGGGAGATGGCCGACGAGATCGCCAGCAGCAGTCCGGCGGCCGTCGACAGGGCCGCGGCCAGTCCGCCCGCGGCGACCAGGGCGATGACCCAGAAGGGCAGCCTGGCGATCTCGGGGTTGGCGAGCACCATGATGTCGTTGTCGACCGTGGTCATCTCGTTGCCCTTCCAGCCGAAGCCCTCGGCCTTGGCGGCGAACTCCGAATTCTTGTCGTTGTAGTACTGGATGCGCCCGTCGTCGTTCTTGTCCTCCCACTTGAGCAGCCCGGTGGTGGCCCAACGGTTCATCCATTCGGGGACCTTCGCGATCTCGACATTGGCGGTCTCCTCGCCCACCGGTCCGGTCTGGATGGTGTTCGTCAGGTTGAGCCGAGCCATGGCGCCCACGGCCGGGGCCGTGGTGTAGAGGATGGCGATGAAGACCAGGGCCCAGCCGGCGGAGCTGCGTGCGTCCTTGACCCGGGGGACCGTGAAGAAGCGGATGATTACGTGGGGCAGGCCGGCGGTGCCAATCATCAACGAGAGGGTTAGCAGGAACATGTTGAGCGTCGAGTCCTTCTGCTGCGTGAAGGCCCCGAATCCGAGCTCCGTCACCACCTGGTCGAGCTTGTCGAGAAGCATGATGCCGCTGCCGTCCGCCATGGTGCTGCCCAGCCCGATCTGGGGGATGGGGGTACCGGTGAGCTGCAGGGAGATGAAGATCGCCGGGACCGTGTAGGCGAAGATCAGGACGACGTACTGGGCGATCTGGGTGTAGGTGATTCCCTTCATGCCGCCGAGGACCGCGTAGATGAAGACGATCGCCATGCCCACGTAGACACCCGTCTCGAAGTCCACCTCGAGGAATCGGGAGAAGGCAACGCCAACGCCCTTCATCTGGCCGATGACGTAGGTGATGGAGGCGACGATCAAGGCGATCACCGCGACCAGGCGGGCGAGCTTCGAGTAGTAGCGATCGCCGATGAACTCGGGCACCGTGAACTTGCCGAACTTGCGCAGGTACGGGGCCAGCAGGAGGGCGAGCAGCACATAGCCGCCGGTCCAGCCCATCAGATAGACCGAGGCGTCATAGCCCTTGAACGCGAGCAGGCCGGCCATGGAGATGAAGGAGGCGGCCGACATCCAGTCCGCGGCGGTGGCCATGCCGTTGGCCACGGGATGGACGCCCTTGCCCGCCACGTAGAAATCACTGGTGGAGGCGGCGCGGGCCCAGAATGCGATGCCGATATAGAGCGCGAAGGTCGCCCCGACGACGAGATAGGTCCAGAGTTGCAGAGACATGTTGCGCTCCTGATTAGTCTTCGTGCACGTCGAATTTCTTGTCGAGCCGATTCATCGCGAAGGCGTACACGAAGATCAGGACCAGGAACACATAGATCGAACCTTGCTGGGCGAACCAGAATCCGAGCTTGTAGCCCCCGAGGCTGATGGCGTTGAGGGGCTCAACCAACAGGATGCCGAAGCCATAGGAGACCACGAACCAGATAATCAATAGGATCGTGAGCAGGCTTAGGTTCGCCTTCCAATAGGCGGTGCGATTCTCGGGTGTCATTGGGTGTGGCTCTCTGCGGGTGGTATTGTGGTCGTGGCTCAGGGGATGACGTCGCTGGAATCTTGTACTCGGCGTGCGCCACCAAGGCGCGCGGGGTCTGATTGCGCTACGGGGCCTTTGCAGCTCTTGTTCTCGCGGTCCCTAACCTCTGGGCCGGCGGCGCATTGTTAGGTTGCGTCCGTCGGGATGTCAACGTTTCCAGCCCTCCCATTGGCTTGGCGGAACGCTCGCGTCGGCGGTTTTGCCAAGCCCCGGCACCTCTCTTACACTGCAAAATTTACCCAGCCCCTGCGACCTCGGGCCGTCTCGTAGGGCAAAGCGCAGGGCCCAGGACCGACAGCCATGAACTACGTGAGCACGCGCGGCGGCATACAGCCCGTCGGCTTCGCCGAGGCGGTGATGATGGGGCTGGCCACGGACGGTGGTCTTCTGGTTCCAGCCGAGATTCCGGTCGTGGATCCCGGCACCCTGCGTCGCTGGGCGGGTCTGAGGTTTCAGGACCTGGCGTTGGAGGTCCTGTCCCCCTTCGTCGGCGACGACATCCCCCGCGGCGACCTTCAGGGCCTGATCGAGCGATCCTATGCCAGCTTCGGCCACCCGGAGGTCACGCCGGTCGTCCCGGTGGGTGGGAACCAGATCCTCGAGCTCTTCCACGGACCCACCGCCGCCTTCAAGGACGTCGCCCTTCAGCTCCTGGGGAACCTATTCGAGTACCTGCTGCGACGAGACGGTGGACGGCTGAATATCGTCGGGGCAACCTCGGGTGACACGGGATCCGCGGCCATCTACGGGGTGCGGGGAAAGGAGCGCATCCATTGCTTCATCCTGCACCCCAAGGGACGGGTCTCGCCGATCCAGGAACGGCAGATGACCACGGTGCTGGACGCCAACATCCACAACATCGCCGTTCGCGGGACCTTCGACGACGGCCAGCGTATCGTCAAGGCCCTGTTCAGCGACCTGGCGTTCAAGTCCGAGTATCACCTGGGGGCGGTGAACTCCATCAACTGGGCCCGGATCCTGGCCCAGACCATCTACTACTTCTACGCATGGGGTCGTTCGAGTGGTGGCGATCCGCAGCGCCCGCTGGGGTTCTCGGTGCCCACCGGAAATTTCGGGGACGTCTTTGCGGGCTATCTGGCACGGCGTATGGGCCTGCCGGTCGGGCGTCTCCTCATCGCCACCAATCGCAACGACATCCTTACCCGCTTCGTGCAGTCGGGGATCTATGAGGCCGGACCGGTATACCAGACGCTGAGTCCCGCCATGGACATCCAGATCGCCTCCAATTTCGAGCGCTATCTCTTCTATCTTCACGATCAGGACCCCATCCCCGTTCGGGATCTGCTGGAGGGCATGCAGCGCACCGGGCGGCTATCCGTCGGGACGGAACGCCTGACTCGGGTGCAGGCGGATTTCGGGGCGCGGGCGGTCTCGGACGAGGAGACCCTCGAGCAGATCCGGGAGACCTTCGACGCGACGGGCTATATCCTCTGTCCCCACACGGCCGTCGGGGTGCGGGCGGCCCGAGGCGAGCCCGATTTGGTTTGCCTCGCCACGGCGCACCCGGCGAAATTTGCCGAGGCGGTCCTCGAGGCGATCGGCCGGGAGGCCGACCCGCCCGCCTCGCTGCGCGGGTTACTGGCCAAGGAAACCCGCTGCGCGGAGCTGGATGCCTCCGTCGAGGCGGTGGCCAATCACATCCGCAAGACCCTGGCTGCCGAAGGACCTTGAACCCTGATCAACCGCATCGTTGCCCTCCGACATCGAGCACTGCCATGACCGAGCCGACTGCATCCGTGCTGATCCTGGACACGACACTGCGCGACGGCGAGCAGACCCAAGGGGTGTCATTCTCCCCGGACGAGAAGGTCAACCTCGCCAAGGTCCTGCTGGAGCTGGTGCGGGTGGACCGAATCGAGGTGGCCTCCGCGCGAGTCTCCGCGGGCGAGCTGGACGCCGTGGCCCAGATCATCGACTGGGCCCACGGCCGGGGCCTGGCTGAGCGGGTGGAGGTTCTGGGCTTCGTGGACCGCGGGCGCAGCATAGACTGGATCAAGGGTGCTGGCGGCCGCGTGCTGAACCTACTGGCCAAAGGCAGCGAGCGCCACTGTCAGGCCCAGCTCGGGAAGACCCTGGACCAGCACGCGGCGGACGTGGGCGAGACGGTCGAGCTGGCCCGCGCCGAGGGGCTGGCCGTCAACCTCTATCTGGAGGACTGGTCCAACGGCTACCGGGACAACCCGGCCTATGTCTACGGTCTCGTAGAGAAGCTCCTGGACTGCGGTATCGGGCACTTCATGCTACCCGACACCCTGGGCGTCATGACCCCGGAGCGTGTCTTTGCCGCCATGGGGGACATGATCGGCCGTTTCCCCGGACTCCGGTTCGATTTCCATCCCCACAACGACTACGGGCTCGCCACCGCGAACGTGCTGGCGGCCGCCCGCGCGGGGGCGGCCGCCGTGCATTGCACCGTCAACTGCCTGGGTGAGCGGGCGGGGAATGCCTCCCTGGCGGAAGTGGCGGTCAACCTGCGGGACCAGCTCGGCCTGCGCATCGGCATCGACGAGACCCATCTGGTGCGCGTGAGCGAGCTGGTGGAGTACTTCTCTGGCAAGCGCATCGCCGACAACGCACCCATCGTGGGGGACGACGTCTTCACCCAGACCGCCGGCATCCATGCGGACGGGGACAAGAAGGCGAGCCTCTACCACACGCGGCTTTCCCCCGAGCGTTTCGCACGGCGGCGTAAATATGCCCTGGGGAAGCTGGCGGGCAAGGCGTCACTGGCGAAGAATCTGGAGCGGCTGGACATCAGCCTCTCGGAGGAGAATCAGCGCCGCGTGCTGGCCCGCATCGTGGAGCTGGGCGACTCGAAGAAGACCATCACCCTGGAGGATCTGCCCTTCATCATCGCCGAGGTCCTGGAGCACAAGGATTACGACCACGCGGAGCTCCTGGCCTGCACCGTCTCCTCCAGCCTGGAGCTGGTGTCGACCGCCAGCATCAAGGTGCGGTTGCGCGACGAGGTCTATACCGCGGCGGGGAGCGGCAATGGGGGCTTCGATGCCTTCAACAATGCCCTTGCCAAGGTGGTGAAGCGCCAGGGGCTCAGTCTGCCGGATCTGTTGGACTACGAGGTGCGGATCCCCAAGGGGGGGCGGACGGACGCCCTGACCGAGTGCACCATCACCTGGGCCACCGATCGGGGCGAGCTCAAGACCCGGGGGGTCCATTCCAACCAGGTCTTCGCCGCCATCGGTGCCACGGTGCGCATGCTGAACATCCTGGTCCACCAGTCCATCATGGAGTCGAACGGGCTGGCCACCCCCTCTGCCGCCTGACCGCGGCGCCGGGCGTCGCCAGCCGCGCCTTCCCAGGCTACCTCGGCGTGCGCTGCGGCGAGCCGTCCGCGGTCCCTCTCCGCAGACGGCCCAACGCATCGGGTGTGGGGACGTTCAGCTCGATCGTCCCGCGGCGGTTGCCTCGGGCACCTCCACCAGCCGTCCCGTCTTCACATCGTAGATGTACCCGTAGATCGGGATGTCCTTGGGCACCAAGGGGTGACGGCGGATGCGGGTCACGTCCTCCACCACGCTCCGGGCATTGTCCTTGATGGTGAGCCAGTCGATGTAATTGCCCTCCGTGGAGCCCGGTCCCTCGCCGTGGTCATGCCACCCGGAGGCGTCCACCGAGGCGGTCTTGAGACTGCTGGCGAGGAGCCCGCGCATGACCTCGTCCGTGAAGGTCTCCATGCCGCAGTCCGTGTGGTGTACGACGAACCATTCCCGGGTCCCCAGGAGCTTGTAGGAGATGACCAGGGAACGGATGGCGTCGTCGCTGGCGCGACCCCCCGCGTTGCGGATCACGTGGGCATCTCCCTCGGCCAGCCCCGCGTACTTGGCGGGGTCGAGCCGCGCGTCCATGCACGTCAGGATGGCAAGGTGGCGCCCAGGTGGCATGGGCAGGTGGCCCTTGTCGAAGTCCTGGGCGTAGCTGGCGTTGGCGGCCAATACCTCGTCGAGGATCTGGCTCATGGCGAATCTCCTCTGGTGATCGTCTCTCGTCTGGCGGGTGTCACCGCGTTCTTGTCTTGAAACGGCACCCACGCCGCGGTGTCGCGCGGGTGTCTCGGGAACCGCTGGTTCATGGCGCGTCACGTGCGGGCCGAAGACGGCCCCGCATTTTCAAGGGCTTAAGCCCCTGTAAATGGATCATCCCGAGACTCGTGGGTCTCGGGATGCGAACTGATCGAATGCCAGCAAGGCATTTGATCAGTGTCTCCCTCGGGGAAGATGGGGACCGGTTGGATGGACGAGAAGGGCGGGGTCGTGCGACTCCGCTCACCCGGTCAGCGCTCGAAGACCGTGCGCCCGCCGAGAACCGTCCAGCGCACCCGACCGTGCAGCGTGACCCCTAGGAAGGGCGAGTTGTCCCCATGGCTCAGCAGGTCGTCCGGGCTCGGCACCCAGGACTCGCGCGGGTCGAAGACGCACACGTCCGCGGGCCGCCCGGGCCGGATGCAGCCGAGGTCGCGCCCCGGGGGGTGACCGAGGATCTCGGCGGGTCCGGTGGTAAGCCGGCCGATGGCCGTGGGCAGGTCGAGTATCCCGTCGGCGACCAGGCACAGGGTCAGAGGCAGCAGCGTCTCCAGGGCCGAGATCCCGGGAGCGGTTTCCGGGAAGGGGGCCTCCTTGGCGTCGGCGTCGTGGGGCTGGTGGTCGGAGCACAGGGCCTGGACGCTGCCCTCGGCCACGGCGGCCCGCAACGCGTCGCGGTCGGCCAGCGTGCGCAGGGGCGGGATCACATGGCAGTCGGCGTCGAAACCGTCCAGGTCATCCTCGGTCAGGAAGAGCTGGTGGACGGCCACGTCCGCGCTGGCGGGGATGCCGCGCGCTTGTGCCTCGGCGAGCATCTCGGCGCCGCGAGCCGTGGACAGTCCCCGGAAGTGGACGCGTGCACCGGTCTGCTCCGCCAGTGCAAGAGCCCGCGCAACCGCGACCGTCTCGGCGGCCTGCGGGATCCCGGGCAGTCCGAGACGGGTCGCGACCCGCCCCTCATGGGCGCAGCCTCCTTCCGCGAGGTCCGCATCCTGGGGCAGGAGGAACAGGGTGAGGCCGAAGGTGGAGGCGTACTCCAGGGCCCGGCGCAGGACCTGGGTGTTGCGGATCGGCCGTTCCGCCTGACTGAGCACGGGGCAGCCAGCGGCCTTCAGGGCCGCCATCTCCGTGATCTGGCGTCCTTCCAGTCCCTGGGTGATGGCCCCAGCGGGCAGCACCCGGGCGAACCCATAGCGCTCGGCGATCTGGTGGACCAGCTGGGCCACTGCCGGGGTGTCGATGACGGGCTCGGTGTCCGGCGGGCAGCACAGGGTCGTGATGCCGGCGGCGGCGGCCGCCCGGGTCTCGCTCGCGATGGTGGCCTTCTGCTCGTGACCGGGCTCGCGCAGCCGGGCGGACAGATCCACGAAGCCTGGGCACACGATCAGTCCACGCGCGTCCAGGGTGCGGTCGGGCTGGAAGCCCGCGGGCGCGGCCCCCACCGCCAGGACGCGGCCATCCGCCAGATGCAGGTCAGCCTCCTGGTCCGTACCGCTCGCCGGGTCGATGAGCCGGCCGTTGCGGATGCTGAGTCTGGGCTCCCTAGCCAACTGAGCCACCCCC